>JASMTL010000186.1:0-6416 GCA_041694315.1 Methanosarcinaceae archaeon
CTAATTGGATCTGCGGCCGAGATGGACAGGGTTATGTCTGCACTTTCGGCTGGTTATATTGAACCCGGCCCAGGTACAGATCCTGTAATGAATCCTTCAGCAGTACCTACAGGCAGGAATTTCTATGGAGTGGATCCGCAGTTATATCCTTCCGAAGCAACATGGAGATTGGGTAAATACCTTGCAGAACAGATGCTCACGGATTATTATGACAAACATGGTGAATATCCGCGTAAAGTGTCCTTCTCGCGTTTTGGTGTGGAATTCATAAGGGATCATGGCACCCTGGAAGCAGAAGCCCTCTACTTACTTGGTATAAAACCGGGATGGGACGCCAACGGCAGAATTGACCTGAATAAGTTTGAAGTGATACCTGAAGAAGAACTTCAGCCTTCCTATGGTGACTATCCGGGAAGACCCAGAATTGATATTGTCTATGCTACTGCGGGTATGCGTGACGCTTTCCCTGGCAAGATCAAGATGCTTGACCATGCTGTTGCAATGGCAAATGAAGCACCTGCAGGAAATTATTCAAACTATGTGAATGAGAGTACATCTGCCATCTATGATGAACTATATGCACAGTTTTCAAAGGAAATGACTGAGGAGGAAGCAGATGAGCTTGCACGTCAACTTGCTAACATGCGCTGCTTTGCCGTAATGGATGGTACCTATGAAATAGGAACTGGTAATGCAATTGATGCAAGTGGTTCCTGGGAAGATGAAGGTGAGATTGCTGAAATATATCTTGAGAAGATGGGTTATGTATACGGAAACGATCTCTGGGGCTTCAAAAGTTCTGAGTTGCTCACATCAAACTTGCGTAATGTGGATGCTTCAATCCACTCGGATTCATCCAATCTTTATGATACGTTGGACAATGATGACTTCTTCCAGTACTTCGGTGCATTGAATCTTGCAACACGGTATGTTTCGGGTACTACTCCTGAGATGTACGTCTCCGACACCCGTGATCCGGATGCAGCCACCATGGCGGGTATGCAGGAATACCTGATGAAAAACCTGCGTTCACGCTACTGGAATCCTAAATGGATGGATGGCATGCAGGAATCCGGCTATTCCGGAGGACGCATGATGGCCGAGTTTGTGGACAACCTGTGGGGATGGGAAGTTTCCAATCCTAAACTTGTGGATGATAGTGTATGGCAGGAGACCTATGAGTTATATGTAAATGAAGATATGAATGAGTGGTTCGATGCTAATAATGCAGAAGCTTATCAGTCGATCTCTGGAAGAATGATTGAAGCCATAAGGAAAGGTTACTGGGAACCATCCGATGAAGTAAAGGAAACCCTTGTTAGGGAATATGTAGAATCAGTTGCTGAAAATGGTGCTGCATGTTGTCATCATACCTGCGGAAACCCTTTGCTGGACGATTATGTAGATGGAATAATGTCTGTCCCAGGTGCTGATGTTGTAGATCAGGAAACGATGGACAAATACAAGGAACAGTTGGAAGCTGCAATCGGATCATCCGAAAAGTCGTCTACTTCTTCAACCTCCTTCAGCAGTGGTGGTGTGGGCAGTGCACAGATAGTGAACACTTCAACCACCGGTTCAGCCTCAAACCAGACCACCAGTACTTCGGATGGGGGTTATGGTGAATCTACACAACAACCTACACCAGATTCTGCGGAATCCAGCAGTGATTACGTGGAAGGGTATGAGATGACCAAGGAAAAACCGCGAAATGACAGTTCCGGTGGTTCATCGTTCTCAGGTGCTGATATTGTTGGAACCGTGCTGGTGCTTGCAGCAGTAGGTGCTATGTATATTGGTTTCAGAAGAAGACAGATGTAAGTTCTGAGCACCCTATTGGGTGTTCTTTTTTTCTTTCCATTTAATGGAGGAAAAGAAGAAGAATCGAAGACAAAAAAACAGATGAAGGATATCCTTAATTCAAAGGATATCCCTCTATTTTTATATTCAACTCAACTCAATTCAACTCAAGTTTTTCTGCAATCTGTACTGCATTCAGGGCGGCACCCTTGAGGATCTGGTCCCCGCAGATGAAGAATTCCAGGCCGTGGTCACCGAACACGATGTTCTGCCTGATCCTGCCGACCTCCACATCGTATTTCTGGGTGGCTGTCAGGGGCATTGGATACACGTTATTCTCGATATCGTCCTTCAATTCAACACCTTCAACTGATGCCAGCAGTTTCCTGGCAGACGCCGGAGAAATTGGTTTTTCAGTTTCGATAACAATGCTTTCCCCGTGGACCCTGAGGGTCGGGATCCTCACGCATGTACAGCTGATGGGGATGTCCGGCTCTTCGAATATCTTGTGGGTCTCCCAGACTACCTTCATTTCCTCGCGGGTGTAATCGTTCTCCTGGAAACTGTCGATATGGGGAATTGTATTGAAAACGATAGGATGAACGAAAGCCTCATTTTTGACCTCTTTTCCTTCAAGATAATTCTTTGTCTCATTGATCAATTCATTCATTCCGGCGGCTCCCGCACCGCTGGTTGCCTGATAGGTGCTGATGATAACCTTCTTCAGGCCGTATTCCTTATGAAGGGCATACAGCGGAATGGCCGCAATCGCGGTTGTACAATTGGGGTTTGCGATAAGTTTTGAATCCCCGATGGCATGGGAATTGATTTCCGGGACCACAAGTGGCACATTATCATCATACCTGTACGCACTGCTGTTATCGATCACGTAGCATCCTGCATCCGTTGCCTTTCTGGCATTTGCCTTGCTCCACGAGCCGCTTATTGCGAAAAAGGCAATATCAAGTTCCGAGTAGTCTGCCATGTCTGCATTTTCGATGGTAATTTCTCCGAAGGGGGTCTCCATTACCTTGCCGGCGCTTCTCTGTGATGCGTAGAGTTTCAATTCTTCTACTGGAAAATCCCTGTTACTCAATACTTCGATAATTTCTCTGCCTACCGCACCGGTAGCACCCATAATTCCGATTTTGTAACTCATTTTCATCTTCCGTTAGTTGCCGGGAGTTTTATGATCATCCCGGACATTTTATATTGATTAAATATATACAATTTTCAATCCTGGATAACTTTCTGTCTGGAAACGAATCTGCAATTCACGTATGGGTCTGCTTTCTGCTTATAGTATATACATAGAATAATAGTATTATCATCAGAAGAATTTGCAAAAACTTACCCTGTTTTGTCCTTATTTCTCAGATTTTGATAAGTTCATAATCCCGAGTTCCAAGCCCGATTTCTTCTCCGTAACTTAACTGAATATCTCCTATACTGTTCTTCCAGACGCCTGTAAACTTGTCTCCTCCGGGTTCCATATTCTCTTCCAGTTTGGATGCAGTAAATCCTTGCTGTTTGTTTACAAGGTCCAGGCTTGCCTGGTCGATGGCCACAGGGTCTGTGGAGGCCAGGATGCCGATATCCGGTACAAGAGGTGTATCGCTCCAGGGCACGCAATCACAGTCGGGTGTGATACGGACAAGGAAGTTCATGTAGCCTATTTTATCCTGCCTTCTGGCAACAGTACCAAGGGCATATTCGGTCATCATTTCCATGAAATCCGGTATATTTTCATAATTAAACCCAATCGCCTCAACAGGGCACACTGTCATGCATTCTCCGCAGCCTATACACTTGTCGTCATCGATAGTGGATATATTGTCGTTATTAATTTCCATTGCATTGTAGGGGCATACTTCCACACAGGTGGCGCATCCGTTACAAATTTCTGCATCAATTTCCGGATGAAGGCCCTTGTGCTGCTCCATTTTGCCGCCCACAGATCCTCCACCCATTGCCAGGTTTTTGATAGCGCCTCCAAACCCTGCAAGTTCATGGCCCTTGAAATGTGACATCACAATCATACTCTGACACTCCAACAACTCTGATGCAATTTTTACACTGTTAAAATGTTGCCCGTTGATTG
Source organism: Methanosarcinaceae archaeon (assembly GCA_041694315.1). Lineage (GTDB taxonomy): Archaea > Halobacteriota > Methanosarcinia > Methanosarcinales > Methanosarcinaceae > Methanohalophilus. The sequence goes on from JASMTL010000186.1 coordinate 3,902, forward strand.
GTACCTTCCGGAAACTGTTGCCCAACAATCCATCTGCAATTATCAATGGTGCCCTGGTGACCTCATAGCCAAAACCGTGCTCAATTGCCGTTGTAAGATGGTCCACTGCATTCCTGCGGGATCCTGAGTAGAGGGTGTTCGTGTCGGTAAGGTATGCCCTGGCACCGCAGGAATGGATCTTATCCACAACCTGTCTAACGTTTACCGGATTTATGAAGCCTTCATTCCCTTTTTCCCCGAAATGCAGTTTAATGGCGGTGAGTTCGCCTTCATCGATTATTCTGTCAAAACCTGCTGTATCGTAAAGCCTTTTGATCTTCTGGACTGTATTTTCACAATCTCTGCGTACTTTCAGGTCGACAAAAAATACTTTGCTTTTCATGAATGCTAAATCTATATTCAGCACTAATAAATTTGGTGCAAAAAAAGAGATGTGCATCCGCATTAAGCGGATGCTGGTTGATTTATTTATCCTGCGGTGGCCAGTTTTTCTCCAGCCATCCTGGAAGTCTGCCGGAATCTGCAGGTCCAATGAGTACCTTTGAACCCACCTTGTCTTCGACATCACCCTGCAGACGTGCAGAAAGGCCGGGTAGGATGACGGTGTTGTAGTTTGTTTTTTCTTTCAGGTCAAACTTGGCATTTTCCAGAGTCTTCTTGATCTTGTCTGCGGTCAGCTGTCCACCTGCAACCGCTGCTTCCACACCGATACCCTCTGTATCCGCTACCACGATGTAACAGTCAATCTTGTTGGAAGAAATATCACTCTCTACAGTGTAGTATGTGAGAGCGAAGTTGGTAGTCACTATAACTGGTGAATCGGCAGTCGGGGAACCTACTTCCCATACACCCGGATCGACTGTCACAGGCTTTCTCGGGTCCGTGTAGATGGTATCTCTCAGGTGCATCTCCGGCAGCAATGCATAAGGCTCTATGCTATGCATGATCATTATATCTCCGTATTTTACAGTGAGTACGGAGGCTACCACGGTTTCCCAGTAGGACGCACTAACATCATCATCGTAGGCCATCCATGCAGTCAGGGGAACGGCCATTATCGGGTAGGCAATCTCACCATCCCCGTCTATACCCGCTCTTCTGATTTTCAGGAAATTCTCGAACGTTGTTTTCAGTTCCTTGCCTGTGGGGAAAGTTCCCGGATCAAGTACAAGGTCTTTTATTCCCATTTCTGCAAATGTCTTTGCCATTGACTTGAGCAGATCCAGGTCATTTGGTGCAAACAGGGTTACTGGCACCTCATATTCCTTTGCAAGGTTGGCAACTTCTTTCCAGTTTTCCTGGTTAGCTGCATATATTAGTGGCTTTTTGTCTGCTGTTACTTCCAGAGCGGCTTTTAGCACTGCTGGATCAAGAGAGCAGAGGATGAGAGGTAATTCTGTAAGTCCGACTACCTTTTTCACGGTGTTGGCAAAAGTTTCGGGCTTACCGGATACACAGCGTACAGCTACCATATCGAGATTGAGGAATTCTCCGACATAGAATTTCTTGAAAGTTTGGATGACATTGATTCTCTCCTCAAGTTCCTTATCATCCATAGTGTCGGTGACATCGTATGCATAGGCTGTCTTGTTGAAAAAGGTCAATTTATGGCGGAAAAGAACATCATCTCCACCAATGGTAACTGATTTTTCACCAGTGCCAATAGTAACTTCCCTGATTTCCGGGGCAAGCAATTTTTCCAGTTCCTCGAGCTTTTTGGCATACTTGTCTTCCTCGATCATGGGAAGACAATCTTTGGCACTTTTGGAACGGTCGATAAGGTGTGAGGCAAAGGCCATACAGGTATCTTCACCACACCTGCCACAGTTTGTTCCCGGCAGGTATTTGTAAGCATCAAGGGGACTGTTAATCTTCATTTTATACCTCCGCAGTGATCCAGTTGGTGATGTCGGGAGTCTGTGCCTCGATGTTGCCATAGAGAGTCTGTGTGATCTCTTTGAGCACCTGTACGGATGTTGGGTGCATCATCATGAACATGTCATTGCCTGCAAGGGCAAGGGCCAGTCCTGTAACGATCTCCCAAATGGGTCCCCTGTATTCCCTGGGTCCCCAGTCTGAATCTTCTTTGAGTGGTGATTCCTTCATCCAGGATTCACGTGCACCCCACGCATTTGTGGTACCAGAGGACATTGGGAAGTTAAGTTCATCGTCACCCAGAAGGCCGGATAATCGTATCCTTTCCATGTTACTGTAAGCATAGTCAAGACCATATCCCAAGGCTGCTGTTGTTGGGTCCATCACAATACTTTCACGTGGGACATTACACTGCTTCATGAGTTTACGGTTGAGTTCTTTCTGTGCATTTATCTCAAGCTGGGTCCAGGACAGAACTACATGGCCGTAATCAGTTGCCGCCTTTGCGACCCTTTCATAATCCAGGTTAAGACTTGCGGATGCAAGCAGGGCACGTTCTCCTTCAGCGACCTCTGCGGCTTTTTCAAGTACTTCAGGGTCCTTCTGTGGATTTCCTGAACCACCGATTACGATAGGCACA
>JASMTL010000187.1:0-8381 GCA_041694315.1 Methanosarcinaceae archaeon
GGTCGCATCCTTGCCACTTCTCCCGCAATCCCATCAAAGGGAGGTTGGTCATTGATCTGGGTGGTCAGGAATTCTCCTGTGGATACATCCAAAAAAGCCACACCAAAATCCTGACCCCTACCGGCAATTGCCATCAGGTAATTGTTCGACGGATCAGAAAGCATGGAAGGATCTATAACAGTACCGGGGGTGACCACCCTTACCACCCCTCTTTTGACAACTCCTTTCGCCGTTTTGGGATCTTCCAGCTGCTCACATACTGCTACCTTGTAGCCTTTCCTGACCAGTCTGGGCAGGTAATTATCCACCGCATGATAGGGAATTCCAGCCAGGGGCATTTTTTCCCCGTCTTTTCCCTTACCCCGGGTGGTGAGGGTTATGTCAAGTTCCTGTGCGATGGTCTTTGCATCCTCCCCGAAGGATTCATAGAAATCTCCCATACGGAAGAATATCAGGGAATCGGGATGTTGCTCCTTGGCGGCATAATACTGTTGCATCGCAGGTGTAATCTTGCTCATTGGTAATCTATCCGGCAAATGTGTAATTCTTGGTCTATTACACTATAAGCCTCTTTTTCATAAGGTTTATTGACAGCAGGAAAACCAGCAGGGTTGCTCCAAGCATCCAGGCAATGTTCAATAGCAGGGAAGCCTCTATTATACCGCTCATCAGTGACCTGACAACGATCACTATATGTGCCAGGGGCAGGATTGCAAGGGCGATGGTTTGTACCGTCTCCGGGAGCAGGGATAGCGGGAAAAAGGTACCGCTGAACAGGAACATGGGTGTAATCAGCAGGATCGAGGGATAGGTCAGGGAATTGATATTGGGAGTGATTGCCGTAAAGCACATGGCAATACAGGAAAACATCAATCCTGCAAGAAAGGCAAAGGGGATTACCAGCAGGGAATGCGGATAGACAGCCAGGCCAAAAATTGACAGGATAGGCAGGATGATACTGGCATTGATCACACCCCGCGTTGCTCCCCAGAGCAGTTCCCCGGCTATAACTTCATCTATGTTCAGGGGAGTTGCAATAATGGCATCAAAGGTTTTCTGGTAATACATTCGCACATAGGAGCCAAAGGTACATTCATAAAAACCGGCAAACATCATGGAAACCGATATCAGAGCAGGAGCAATGAACTTGGTATAGGGTACACCTTCGATTTCATTGATGTAATTACCCAATCCAAATCCCAATGCAAACAGGTACAGGATGGGTTCCACCAGGGGTGGGAGGAAGTTCACCGTCAAAGTGGTCATGAACACATCACGGTTGCGCATCCAGACTTTCAGGACACGCGGGGTAATATCCGGCAGGGCAAAATACGACATCATTCCCGCAACTTCCTCCCTGTAAGTTTAAGAAACACATCCTCCAGGGTTGCAGCCCTGGCGGTAATCTTACCCAGCCTGCATTCATTAAAGAGATGTTCTGTAATACCGTGAGGATCATTGGTATATATCTGGACCATATCCCCTGCCTGTTCATACATTGCATTGCTGCCCTCAAGACAGGCTATCACTTCAGGGGTATTTTCAGCTTCTACTATATCCGTACCTATATACTCCTTTATAATCGATGACGGACTGCCTTCCACAAGAATATTCCCATAATCCATTATAACCAGCCTGTCACACAGCTGGGCGGCCTCTTCCAGGTAATGGGTAGTCATTACAATGGTAACTCCCTGCCTTTTGAGACTGCGCAGTTTATCCCACATCACATGCCTGGACTGGGGATCCAGGCCCACTGTGGGTTCATCCAGGATCAGTAACCGGGGTTCATTCACAAGCGCCCTGGCAAGAATAAGCCGCCTTTTCATACCTCCTGACAGAGAATCGGTCATGGTATCCCTCTTTTCATTGAGCTGCACAAAGTCCAGTAATTCATTAATCGTTTTTTCAGCTTTTCTTTTGGGTATATCAAAGTAACGTGAATAGACATAGAGATTCTTGTAAACGGAAAAATCGATGTCCAGATTGTTTTCCTGAGGTACAACTCCCATTAAATTTTTAATTTTGCGCTGGTGCCGTGTTACATCCATATCGAAAACTTTGAGACTGCCTCTGCTGGGAGGAGATACGCATTGTATTATCCGCATTGCAGTAGTCTTGCCGGCTCCGTTGGGTCCCAGAAAACCGAAAAGTTCACCTTTGTTTACCTCAAAGCTTACATCATCAACAGCCACAAATTTTCCGAATGTTTTGTGTAAATTTCTTGCAACAATTACAGGTTCAATAGGCCATCACCACATCATCCATGATCAACTGAAATAAGATTTATTAATATTTCATTTTTTCCAGAAAGCAGAAGTTAGCATTACCATCACTGTAAATACTTCCAATCTGCCAATCCACATATTCAACACAAGCACTAATTTACCCATAAACGGCAACAGGTCATAATTTGCCATCGGTCCAAAAATATTGAAACCCGGTCCAATGTTACCCAGCGTTGCTATGGATGCACTCAATGAACTAAATACATCCATTCCCATCATCGAAAGCAAACCCGAACTTATGAAAAAAAGGATGAAATAAATTATAACAAACGATATAATAGATTGCATTACATCATCAGGTACTGCTTTTCCATTGAAACGAATAATACGCACAGCTTTGGGGTGAACTGCTTTGAAAAGCTCCCTGTTTGCATACCTTAAAAGAAGCAGGGTACGCACTATCTTAATTCCGCCCCCGGTTGAGCCCGCACATCCGCCAAAAAACATCACTATAAATAAAATCATCCTGCCTGAATCTGCCCATTGGTTAAAATCAACAGTTGCATACCCGGTAGTTGTTAAAATAGATAGTACCTGAAATACAGAATACCTGAAAGACGTATCCAGACCATAGAGATGGTCTTTGAATAGAAGAAGGGTAAGAATTAAAGTTGCAATTGCAACAATCAATGTATAAAATTTGAATTCGTCATCTTTTAAAAGACTACCTTTATCCACATAGAACATTCTGTAATGCAGTGCAAAGTTTGCACCTGCAACAAACATAAAGAAACATATTATACCTTCCACAACCGGGCTATTAAAAGCAGCTATGCTATCTGCATAAGGTGAAAAACCACCACATGCCATGGTAGTAAAAGTGTGAGTTACAGCATCATACAGGTTTAGTCCAGCAAGATAGAGTGCTACACATTCTACAACGGAAATAGCTACATATACCATCCATAGGATTTTTGCGGTCTCTCTGATGCGAGGACGTAACTTATCCTCCTGGGGACCAGGTACTTCAGCCCTGAACATTTGGCGGCCTGCAATACCCAATTTGGGCAGTATGGCTATAAACAGCATAATTATACCCATTCCACCCAGCCACTGGATCATAGACCTCCAGAATAAAAGGCCTCTACTATGGCTCTCAATATCCACCATCACCGTAGCTCCGGTTGTAGTAAAGCCGGACATGGATTCAAAAAGAGCATTGATTGGAGTCATTCCTTCAAGAACAAAGGGTATTGCACCGAAAATTGCTGCTGCCAGCCATCCAAAGGCAACAATCATGAAACCTTCCTTAAGCTCCCAGTCTTCCTTTGAAGGCTCTATCCTGAAAGCAAATATAGTGCCTGCCATCGTTGTTATCGTAAAAGCTATAGCGAATGTCTGGGGGGATTCACCATAATACATACCTACAAAAAGGGGTATGAGCATCAATAATCCAAGAAGCCATAGTAATGTACCCAGAACACCTACCACAACTTTGAATTTCATGCAAACACCTTACTTGAACAGTTTTTCTACATCTGGAAGTACAGAAGGTACAGAAAATACAAGGATATGATCCCCTTCTTTTACTTTATAATTTCCACGGGGAACAATAGTTGAGTTCTCATTGATAACCATACTTACAATTGAACCATCGGGGAAGTTTACATCTTTAAGGAATTTGCCATTTATTTTTGATTTCTTAGAAACCGTGTACTCCACAATTTCAGCTTTATCCCCTTCTATGGTTGTCAGGGCTTCTATTCCTGTACCCATTGTGAGTTTGAGCACCTCATTGATCGTTGCTTGCCTGGGACTTACAGCACGATCTACACCAACCATCTCAAATAATGGTACATAATCAAAATGGTCTGCTCTTACTACCACCTTTTTTGATCCTAGCTGTTTGGCCAGAAGAGAGCAGAGCAAATTTTTTTCATCACTGTCCGTAACAGATATTACCACATCCATTTCCCCCACAGCCTCCTCCCTGAGGAGGTTGAGGTCAGAGCCATCCCCAAAAAGCACAAGAGTTTTTTTGAGATGGTTCGCTATCATTTCAGATCGGTGTCTATCTTTTTCTATAAGCTTTATTTTCATATCAGTCATTTCAAGCAACTGTGCCAGATAAAGTCCAACGATTCCGCCCCCAATAATCATTGCAGTATTTTTCCTGGTCTTTCCAAAAAAAGAAGATATATCTTTCATTGCATCTGTTTCACCGATGATGACCATATGGTCGTTTGCACGGATAACATCATCACCATGGGGAATAATGATTTGTGAACCCCTGAAAAGGGCACTTACAATACAACGGTCAAGCAAATCCAAATCACATATCTGTTGACCCACAAGATGACTGTCTTCCTTGACAACAAATTCCATCATTTTTATTTTTCCGTCGGCAAATGATTCGGAATCAATTGCTGAGGGTATAGATAGAATATCAGCAATCTCAGATGCAAGCGCAAGTTCAGGACATATCATTACATCGATACCAACCTGAGTACGTTTGGCTATGGGCCTGTCTATATAATCAGGATTACTGACCCGTGCCATGGTTTTAAATTTTTTACTGGATTGCTTTATCAATTTCGTTGCCATACAGGCGACAATATTTACCTCATCATCACCTGTTAAAGCCAGAAGAAGGTCTGCCCCTACCAGAACTTTTTCAAGAATTGCGGCGTTTGCACCGTTTCCCTTGATTACCTGAACATCAAGCTCGTCTGCTCTCTGGCAGGCATTTTCATTATCATCGATGACAACAATATCATTTTCCAGATATAGTGACTTGGCTATATGATAGCCAACTTCACCTGCACCTATAATGACTATTTTCATTAAAATGCCTTCTATAAATTGATTTAAAAGATTCTATAAGTGGCAATGAAGTACTCACATCAACTTCTGTTAGTTAAATGTTGTTCCTAGAATAAGTTTATGCTAAATTCTGATTGAAATTCTGTATAAAATGCAATTTGATGTATGGTGGGACCGCGGAGATTTGAACTCCAGTCGCAAGACCCCCAGCCTTGCAGGATGGACCAGGCTACCCTACGGTCCCACGGGGATTGGTTCTAATAGGAACTTTCCCTATATCACTTTTTCTGCCGGGCCGCCCATTCCTTATAGACTCTTGTAATCTGGCCACCTTCCAGGAAAACACATCCATGCAACTGGGCATAGGTCCTGGCGTCTTCTTTTGAAAGGGCTTTGCCGTTGGTATCATCCAGCATTTCACAGACTACCATGACAGGGGTTACACCGGCCATCTCTGCAAGAGCAACCGACAGCTCGGTCTGACCCCGGCGGTTTTCCACAAGCCCTTCAGCTGCCCGTAGCAATGCAACATGACCCGGTGCACGGAACTCGTCTCCAAAAACCACGGCTTCGCCGTTTCTGCCCTTTTCAGAGATTTCAGCCAGCTTGTTGATGGTCAGGGCCCGGTCGTTATCCGGGATACCGGTACGGGTGTCCCTGTGATTGACCCAGATAGAAAAGGATGAACGATTATCATATGCAAGGTCACCGGCCTGCTCCACAGTATTACCAATTGCTGGCCATCTGCCTGCCCCTTCTGCCAGCAAATCCGCCATGAAAGGCAGACCCAGTATCGTACAGACCTCATCGGCCAGGGCAGTACAGATCAGGCCACCGCCATCGCGACGCATCCAGCGTACATCATCAGGAGTAATAGCTGAGGCCGCAATCACAAAATCCGTCTCCCCCTCCCGGCTGTCCGAATCAAATATAAATACCATTTCTCCCCGCTCAACTGCCTCAATACCCTTTTTAACTTCGGGATCTGAAAATTTTAAATCGTCCATACTAGATGCCTCCAATCAATAATCAACGGTAACCTCAACCTCGTCCCCGTCCTTCAAATCAAGCTCATCACGCAATTTAACAGGGGAGATTATCTCCAGCAGGTCAGCCGGATAATGGGTCCTGTCGGGAACCACAACTGCTGCCTCAAAACCCTCAACTTTCACACAGAAACAATGACATGCACCGAAAGTACGCTCCCCGTTTGTGAAACCGGAGATGGGGACCATAGCACTTTCTGCAAGTTTATCCCTGAACTTCAGGCTAAGGTCATCAAGATGCACATTGAGAGTTCCGGGGTAAGGAGCAAAACCGAGTTTGTCCCCGAATTGCCTCTGATAGCCTTCCTGGCCGATATAGTAGTGACCTTCACCAAGCCCGCTTACAATATGTCCACGCAGGTGAATCGGTTTTTTTTCAGCGGTTTCGGTGAATATATGCCTGTAATCCTCGTATTCCTTTTTCAGCAATTGCCGACCCTTTTCCAACAGCGCCACTTCCTGTCCGCCAGGCACAATACGCCTTTCGATATAACCTTCATCTTCCAGGGATTTGAGAATCCTGGCTGAAGTTTTGGAACTGGTTGCCATGTATTCAGCAAACCCAGTTGAGGATAGTTTAACCGGCTGGTTCAGAGCCCCTAAAAGGCCTAGTTCTTTCAATGCTGGAATTAAATGCATGTGAAATACTCCATCTCAAAAATGAGACGTATCTCATATATGGCTGATCGTTAATAAATGTTCGGCTGACAGCGGAGTAAATTATAACCAGCGGGAAAACCATGAGAAATTAGGGAGAGGAATGTCCGGAGGTTAGCCATGAAAAAATACAACCCATATGAGAACAGGCCCTCTCATGCAGGCTGGAGAAGAGACCTGTACGATATAATCTTCGGGGCAGATACACCTCCTGGAAAGGCCTTCGATATAGGATTAATATTAGCCATTCTCGCCAGTGTAATCGTGGTAATGTTGGATAGTGTGCAATCCATAAGCGCCGTTCATCACCATAACCTCTACATGCTGGAATGGAATTTCACCATTCTGTTCACCATCGAATATATCCTGCGGCTTATTTGTGTCAGGGACAAGAAGAGATATGCAACCAGTTTTTTTGGTGTGATAGATTTGCTGGCAATACTGCCCACTTATCTTATAGTAATCCTGCCCGGTGGACAATATCTACTTGTGATACGTATCCTGAGAATGTTGCGGATATTCAGGGTACTTAAACTCGTGCAATATCTCTCGGAAACCGAACTCTTAATACGGGCTCTTAATGAAAGTCAGCGCAAGATTACGATATTTTTGTTTACAATCCTGAATTTGGTCGTGATACTGGGTTCTGTGATGTATGTGGTTGAAAGTTCCAATCCACAATTTTCCAGTATACCCCAGAGTATTTTCTGGGCGATTGTTACCATCACAACCGTGGGTTATGGGGATATTATACCTGCAACATTCCTGGGAAAAACAATAGCTTCACTAATCATGATTATAGGCTATTCTATTATCGCTATACCTACAGGTATCATCACACAATCCATAATCCGGGTTTCCAGAGAAGAGGACAAGAAGAAAGTAATTGAACAGACAAAAGGCAATATGTTTTCAAAAAAATGTCCGGGTTGTGCCTTTCAGGGACATGACCTGGATGCCGCCTACTGTAAACGTTGCGGGGAAAGACTTGAGGAGGAATGAAAATGGAACATGGGGATAATAATGGACATTCGCATCATGCAATGATGCTGGAAGATTTCAGGAGACGCTTTTTCGTATCTGTAGTCCTTACAATACCGGTTTTATTCCTGTCCCCGATCATAAGACAGGCCCTGGGAAGCACAGGAATTATCCTTCCATCATTTACAGGTGATGTCTACTTACTTTTCATAATCTCAACCCTTATTTTCTTCTACGGTGGCAAGCCCTTCCTTACCGGCCTGCTGGATGAACTCAGATCCCGCCAGCCCGGCATGATGACATTGATTGCCGTTGCCATAAGCGTGGCCTACATCTACAGCAGCCTGGTGGTATTCGTGCTGACAGGTAAGTTCTTTTTCTGGGAACTGGCAACCCTTATCGACATCATGCTCCTGGGCCACTGGATCGAGATGCGATCTGTAATGGGAGCCTCCATGGCTCTTGAGGAACTGGCAAAACTCATGCCTTCCCAGGCCCACCGTATAGGAGAAGATGGTGAGACCGAGGATGTAGCTCTTAAGGATTTGCAAAACGGGGACAGGTTACTGGTCAAACCCGGAGAAAAGATTCCCGCAGACGGCAGTATCGTGAAGGGACAATCCTCGGTAAATGAAGCAATGCTGTC
>JASMTL010000188.1:0-3881 GCA_041694315.1 Methanosarcinaceae archaeon
CAGTACCCGCAATTCCAAGCACATTTACAATTGCAGGATATCCACCTACTCTTGTAATTGTAGCAAGTATAGCCCGGGTCAGGTCTTCAGAACCTCGTTTGCAGCGAAGTATACCCATATTACCATTGAAATCCAGTAACCGGATCCCAACCTGACTTGAACCAAAATCTCCGATTAATGCAGCTGAATTGGAAAATATCTCATTGAGAAAATCATCCCGTGAAACCCGCACCTCGCATATTAATTCCAGTGCAAGATACCTTTTCGGGTCTCGAAGAGTAGGAGGGAGTACTTTCATTAGCAAAGCTCCTGACTATTGTATCGAATAATGCGAACACCTTGCGGGGTAGAGGTATTTCTTCTGTTGCGTTTGATAATTCCTTCCGGAATGGTGCTCAAAGCTGCATTTGCTTCATCCTCTTCCATACCGAACAACCCGGCAAGTGCAATCATTTCCCTGGGAGCCCGCATGTCATAGCAGGACATTGCATTGCTCGTCAGTACTGTAGAAACATTGTATTTTCTTGCAAGCTGTAGATTTTTCCTGAAATGGGCCAGAGCATGTACCCGCCTTCCACCCCTCTGTTTGATTATGGCATCAAGGTTGAATGCGATTGCCACTTCATTATCGTGAGCTGATTTTGCAAGGACATGATTAAAACCATTGTCTCTGCCGGTGGGAAGATTAGTCAGGACATCTACATTGGGATTTTCTACTGCACTGCGATTTATGGATTCGCTGCCCCCATGAACCACGAGAACATCTACTTTCTTGCGATATTTCCCAATGAGACCATGAAGTTTTGAAGAATTACGGACTTCTATCTCCACTCCATGAATCAGTTCTATACCTTCATGCGAACCATCAGATGGTGGTTCCTTATCAATATGATTCGTTATACCAATTCCTGAATATCCAAAATGGTTGGCAATTGAAAGCATCTGCTTTACAGAACTTGAACCATCCGGAAGCACATGGATATTCAAGTCGTAGTAATCAGATCTGCTCAAAAAAATCCTCCAGCATTTCAAGAGCTTTATTTCTGTCTTTAGGGTAAGTGGCGATTTTTATTTTGACAGCAATCGCATCAGAAGATGATTCCGTAACCAGTTTTCCTGAATATGCGTCCTGCTTGCTAAGTCGTAGATGCAACATCAGCTGATCATCAAGACGCTCATCCAATTGGCGAACAAGTTCATCTCTTTGTGATTTTGATAATTCCGAAACCAGACGGTCCATAAAAGCGGAAGTTTCAGCCTTGCGCTTAAAATCCAGACTATACAAAACCATCGGGTTACCGTAATGTCCATCCACAACCAGAGAATTGATCTTCTCATCAATATCCGGGGAGTTACGGATAATATCCGGTAAAAGAAATTTCAGGGACGAGATTACTCTGCCCCTGTCTTCGGTTGCATGCGCAGTTACGCGCAATGTTATATAGTGAATCACTTGCCCTGGTTATTGTTGGACCGGACACTCGGCCTGGTTTTCTCCGTACCGGTTCCTTTACTGCGCATACCTCGACTCTTTCTTCCTGCGCTTGTTTTTCCACGGAAGGTACGTCCGCGGCTGGAACTGTCACATACCCAGTTGAGATCCTTGTCTTTAACAATGGCAGGATGGAATGGATCCACAAGAATTGCTTCAAACCATTTATTCTTTCCATCTTCTCCTACCCAGTAAGAGTTGAGTACTTCCATGTTAGGATGGCGGCGTGAAGCCCTTTCCTCGGCAATTCTCTGGAGACTCTTTTCTCCTGTGATCTTATTTTTACCCATGTGCTGGGTCCTTCTTCCACGCATATAACGTGAATTACGCCTGCTTCCACGATGTACCTTTACACGTACGACTGTGATTCCCTGTTTTGCCTTATACCCAAGGGAACGTGCGCGGTCTACACGGGTAGGCCTTTTTACACGGGTTACGGAGCCTTCACGCCTCCATTCCTGGAGTCTTTCCCATCTGAGATCCTTTACATAAGAATCATCAGGTCTTTTCCATGCGTCTCTTACATAACTGTAAAATGATTTTGACATTATTTCACCTTGTTTCATTCATTGACGGTTCAGCCATAAAGGCCACACTCCAACGGGATTCTTCCCGTAGATGAAACACGCCGCTAATACGACGGCAATATGATTTAAAGGTTTGTGTTACAAAAGAAAAGAAAAACGTGGGGCTGGTGAGATTCGAACTCACGATCGACGGGTCTCTCCGAACAACTGCACTTAGCAGCTTTGACTGTTCTTATGAGCACATATCAGTGCTCCAACGGTTCCTCACTGGCAAACCCCGTCGGGCAAGCCTCAGTAGACCCGTTGTTCATCATTTATCCGCTGGAGCCCGTCGCCATTCCTGGCTAGGCCACAGCCCCGCAAAACACGTTGCATGAAACGTGTAAGCATCCACCCAATACACCTCATATATAATATATTTACCGGTGCAGAGGCGGATAATTCAATAAGTATGTAGTGAAATTACTCATAATCTTCCAGCAGATATTCCAGCTCAATGCAAACCTTCTCCACCTCTGCCTTCATTTCCTGACGGGAGTGCCCCAGCAAACGTCCCATATAAAAGGCCCCCCCTGCACCGACTCCTTCTTTCACATAACCTTTTTCATACTGCTGGAGGCCTACAAGTTTAGATTTGCCAAATCCGAGATCTTCAGCAAACATATCTACTCCAATTTGTTTTGCCAAATCACGGAAATTTGCAGTTTTATCATTTGCCACATAGCTAGTAGTAACAATGGAAAGATTACTCGTATCCATTCCCATATGTTTTATAATGCTGAATACGGCAGCCATCTGTGTTCCACCTGCAAGAATTACACGTGTATCATTACCTATACCGGAAACAAGTCCGGCAACCGCAGGCATCATGGGATCACCCACACAGCGTACAGCTTCTAGAGGATCCTGCCTGAGTTTTCCGTGAGTGATATCTGAAGACTCAAGAGCTTGCTTTACAACCTGTGCTTTCAGCCCTATAGGGTTCACTGAAGCACTACTGCTCACTTTTCCATCATATCCCAGAGCGTTAAGAACCGCCTGAGCAGTTGTCGTCCCGCCGGGAATACTCTCTCCAATAACTATGAAATCAGACTTTCCCTTAAAGTTTTTACCTGTTTCTTCTGCACGTTTGAAAACGGTGTACGGATCATCTACTGCGATTTTATTACGTATATCCGCCCCTGCAGGAACTTCAAGGTCTATCATAGGAACTTTAGGAGTGAACTTCATACCCGCACGCACAAACACATGAGGAACTCCCGTAGTAACCAGAACGGCCCGTGTAGTAAGCCCTGGCGTAGGAGTGTTAAAAGGAGGAGTCATAGGCAGTACTGGAACACTTATGATATTTCCCGTTTCCAACACTTCAGCATCTCCTGCAGGAGTATAATCTGTCAGTTTGGCACTCTTCCCTGCGGCTGAAAGACCCTCTATATATGCAGTTTCGGTGTTGGAAAGCACACATACGAAAAGAGGCTTTTCGGGTACATCTTTATGTCCAGGTAAGAATGAATCCATGATAACCACTGTTTTATTTTATTAAATTCAATATGTTCTTGCAATATAAATGGAATGGACTGCCTTTTCACCACACAGAGGGCATTTTTTACCCTTACAATCAGGTTGTTCTCCCGGTATTCCGAGTATTCCGGCTCCAATGACATCTTCCATCTCTTTGCCGCAATCTTCTTTTCCACACCAGTATGTCTGAACAATTCCATGAGCCAGTTTATCTGTGATTTCTTCCAGTTTCTCACAAAGGATAATATTTTCCTGTAATTGGGTCTGGGCCTTTGAATACAGATTTTTATGTATATCTCCAAAGGTGTCTTTTATTGTTGAAGCTATATCTTCAAGTGGAA
>JASMTL010000189.1:0-18736 GCA_041694315.1 Methanosarcinaceae archaeon
TCTGTATTTTTCTCGATAAAGGCTGCAGCATTACCATATCCTTTGGGAACAATTACCCGCAACATTCCGTCCTTAAACTCCAATCTTGCGTATTTGACGGGACGGTGAACTATATCATAATCTATTACAGCATCTCGAATATGTAACTGCATCATTCAGCCTTTTATTCTTTTGGCAAAAACTGGTCCATTACCTCGGCTAACACCTGATGATAAACAAGATATTCCTCTATTCTTTCACGGGAGCGACGCATGGAGTAACCGTCATCAAACCACTGGACTGAATCGCCATAATTCACATCCGTCAGAATAAGCCCATAGGGTTTTGCAGGTTTAATACCCTCTTCGTAGGAAGCAGGATCCAGCATGTTTTCCAGCCATTCCAGATCCCTGGCACCATTGCCCACAAGCAACAGGACAGTTACAATCTTGCGAATCATTTTCCACAGGAAACTGTTGGCCGTGATATCGATCCTGAGCAGGTTGCCTGCAAGTCTCACATCGATCTTCTCGATTCTGCGAATGGTACTGCGTCCGTTATCCCTGAAACAAAAATTAGCAAAATCATGACTGCCTTCAAGGATACTGCAAGCGGCTCTTATTTTTGAAATATCGGCATCCATTGAAGGTGTTATATAGCGATAGGTACGATTTCTGGCATACCTTCTGGGATGAAAATCACTGTCGACTTCAGCACGGGACCACGCCCATATATCGCCGGGTAATTTGGAATTGATCACTCTGGGAATAGCCAGCTTGGGTTTATCGGTATCAAAAGCCACCACCTGTCCCATGGCATGCACTCCGGTATCCGTACGCCCGGCACTTACAAATCTGGCAGAGGAAGGATCCTCGATAATCTCAAGGGACTGCAGGGCTTCAAACAGTTTCCCTTCTATGGTGGATACACCGGGCTGCACCTGAGAACCACGATATGAAGAGCCAATATAAGCGATTTTGAGAGCAACTCTCATAAGGATCACTTGTGTCCAATTACACCTTTTTCCTATTATACATTTCCCACAACACAAGTACTGCTATTATAAACAGGCATCCTAAGAAGAACCATACGCCTATATGGGATAGGAAATCCACAGATAACAGACTGCTGGCGTCCCCTGCACCTGCGGATTCACCGGCTGCCCTGGCAGCTTCTGTGGTTGCGTTTGCAGGAGCATCGGCAGCAAAAAGGGTTGTATCATTGCTGGCATTGCTATCCGGCATCTCAGACATCACCGCAGGGGCAGCTGGTGGTATTGTATGGCCCAGAGGTTCAAAACCCCTGAGATATTCAATACCCAATGCTGCAAAGAGGGCTGCTCCTGCCATTGCCACATATTTGCGCAGCATGCCGAGGATACTGGATCGATCGGTTTTGTTGCTACCCGGAACTACCACGATCATTTTTTGCATTGGTTCATATATCTTGATCTCCCTGCCCTTGCGACTCCATTTGGTCTCCTTTACCTGAATGAGCTTGCTCCCCAGCAAGCCATCCAGATTGTACTTGATAGTGGTAAGAGGCATATCAAGCTCTTCGGCTATCGAAGTTGCAGACATGGGTTGTTTTGCGAGCAGTTCCAGGATCTTCAGGGATTTCTCGTTGGAAAGGGTCTGGGTGATTTTACGTGAATCTTCATTTAGAGGTAAAACCAATACTTTTTCCGTATTGTCATCGTTTTCCATACAGAGGAATATCAATTAATGAAGTAATAAATTTAGTGTAATGTGCGAATCGCTTCGTAACAATCCGTAAATTTAAATATCCCTTCCTACTATGTAATGTAACTTTTGAGGCGATATCATGATTACGAAAAAGCAAATCTCCGACATCCTGAAAGGCTACAATACCGACAACTTGGCGATTGCCACGGTATGTTCTCATTCTAGCCTCCAGATATTCCATGGAGCCAGGAAAGAGGGTTTAAAAACAATCGGAATTTGCATAGGTGAACCTCCGCGTTTTTATAATGCCTACCCTCTTGCCAAACCCGATGAGTTCATTTCCGTTGACAGTTACAAGGACATCCCCGATATCGCCCCCCTTTTAAGAAAGAAAAACGCCATAATAATACCACATGGCTCCTTTGTGGAATATATGGGTGCCGATAAATTCCTTGATCTTGAAGTTCCTACCTTTGGTAACCGTGCTGTACTCAATTGGGAATCAGATCGCACAAAAGAGCGGGAATGGCTGGAGGGAGCAGGAATCCACATGCCCCGGCTTGTAGAACCCGAGAACATCCATGGGCCTGTAATGGTCAAATACCACGGTGCCAAAGGAGGACGTGGTTTCTTCATTGCCAAAAACTATGAGGAATTCTTGGAAAATATAGATGAAAGTGAGAAGTACACCGTGCAGGAGTTCATTGTAGGCACACGCTATTATCTACACTATTTCTATTCTCCTCTCAAGCAAGAAGGATACAGGCTCAGTAACGGAACTCTTGAAATGCTGAGTATGGACAGGCGTGTCGAATCCAATGCCGATGAGATCTTCCGTCTGGGTTCTCCTAAAGAACTCGAAGAATCAAACGTGCAGCCTACCTATGTTGTTACCGGCAATATCCCCCTGGTAGCCAGGGAATCCCTGATGCCCAAGATTTTTTCCCTCGGAGAACAGGTTGTGGAAGAATCCCTCAAACTGTTTGGTGGCATGATCGGGTCCTTCTGTCTGGAAACGGTTTTTACAGACCAGCTTGAGATCAAGGTCTTCGAGATTTCAGCCAGGATAGTAGCAGGGACCAATATATACACCAATGGTTCCCCATACTCCGATTTCATAGAGGAAGGACTATCCACAGGCAAACGTATTTCCCAGGAAGTCAAGCGTGCAGCAGAGCAGGAAAAACTGGAAGTAATCCTTTCCTGAAAAATCAGGAAGACAATAGTCCAGTCTCTCTTTTTTCATTAAATCTTTTTTGAAATAATTATGTCTCAATAGCCGGCTATGGTTTGAAAAAAGTAGACCAAAAAGAGGGGTTGTTGAGGAATACTCGATTATGGGGGATGAGTTTTGGAGGATCAGTACTGCAATACTCAATTGGGGGGAGTTTGGGGTATTTTCGCAGTATTCCTCAACTATTCCCCTCAAATAATCTATAATATATATAGTTTCTTATTTTTCGTTACGGTTTTGAATGTTTAAGGCATCCAGATGTTAATTATCCATTCCCAATGAATCAGGGTTTTCTGCCATATCTATTACATCATCCAGACTTGCAGGCATCGATCCATTGGTATAATTGGCAGTATCAGCATTTTGCATAACCGTATACCCCTCTTTCATGTTGTCCAAACCTTCAAAGCTTGAACTGTTCATCATATTGAAAATATAAGCATAGTTTACCCGTGCCATATTTTCCTCAACTTCCTGCAGGGTGGTTTCCTTGGTGATGTCAAGGGTTTGGGCATTTTCCTCCAGAATTATTCCCAGAGTATAAGATTGGTTCAACAATTGCCCATATCTTTGCGCTGCAGGTTGCACCTTAGGAGAAGGATTGAAGGACGCCAGATTTTTTTTGGATTCGATAGAATGAGCAGTCAGATTTGCTGCTGCTTGTTCCAGAGCTTTTGAATCCTGTGTTTCAAAGGCCTGTTTGATATCCCTGTAATCTGAATTGATGGTATCAACCGAACCTTTCATCCATGCCAGAAACTCAACATCCTCTTTGCTCTGAGATACAGTACCTTCGACATCATTTATTGTATCCTGTAGATCAGAACATCCCGAGATAAACAATACCAAGAACAATACTAGAAACGAAAAAAGTACTCCCCTTCTTTGCAAGAACTTTCCTCCTGCAAAGGAGAGGAGTGAACATACTAATATACTTTACGTATTATAAATCAGGCAGACGTGTAAACCTTAACGTTTGCAGGACTTTTGGTGATATTGCCCTTTTTCACGCCGATCAGGGTATCAATCCCTTTATTGGATGCTATGTCCAGTATACGCTGGGTAACAACACCGTCAAATACTACACTTTTCACATTATCTTCTGAATTCTTCAATGTATTCACAAGATCACGTACAGGTGTTTCATTGACGACCTTATCATCCTGATCAAGTAAGCGTGCTCCAAGGGTACCTGCAAGAGATTCCGAATGAGAACTCAAACGTTTCAGAACCGGGTGTTGCGATGTTGCAGGTTTTGTTGTGGAAGGTTTTGGCTTTTCTTTTTTGATAGGTGGTTCGGCAATCTTTTTCATTTTGGCAGCGGGATTCCTGGCACGATCAGGTTTGACCCTTTTCTCACGTTTTGGAACCCTGGAGATACGGCCACCCTTTTTCGGACCTGAAGAGCTGGATGTTTTGGCTTTTTCAGCAGGTTTATCGATAGAATAGGCTTCCATGGCCTGTTCTACCGGTACTTTCTGGCGCAGGGCACGTATGATTTCCCGCTGTACAAGATCTTCAACAGTTTTACCATCAGGGGCACGTGCCACATAATCTATATCTGCTACCTGCAGCAGTTCCTTGATAATGAGTTTGCCTCCCCTGTCACCGTCGGTAAATGCTGTTACGGTCTTTTTCCTGGTAAGTTCTGCAACCTCTGGAGGCACATTGGTACCACCCACACAGATAGCATTCTTAATACCATAACGCAGCAGGTTCAGGACATCGGCACGTCCTTCTACCACTACAATGGCATCAGAATCAACAACATTGGGACCGCAGGGGATGTTCTTATTCTTACCAAAGAACTGCATCTCTTCAATGCGCACGGATTGACGTACTTCGTCAGCGATTTCCTGGGATTCAGGCAGGTTGGCATCGAACATACCTGTGAGAATGAACTTGGCCCTTTCAACTATATGTTTGCGTTTGGTCGCGCGAACATCCTCTATATTGCTAACCTCGATATTCGCAGAACAGGGACCTACCCTGTCAATGGTTTCCAGGGATGCTGCAAGGATTGATGTCTCGATCCTGTCCAGACTGGAAGGAATGTGTATGTTGCCCTTGGTCTTTCCGCCTTTGGTGCTTACAACGACCTCGATCCTGCCAATCCTGCCTGTCTTCTGGAGATCACGCAGGTCAAGATCAGATCCCAGCAAACCTTCGGTCTGTCCGAAGATGGCTCCTACTATATCAGGGCGTTCTATCACCCCGTCAGCATTGATTTTTGAATGAATGATATATTTTGTTGTATCAGTACTTTGCATTGTTGATTCACTCCTTATTCTTAGAGAATGCATTAAAATCGCGATCAGAACAAAGTAAAACAGAATCAATATTTCCAGAAGTCACCACATCAAGCCCGGATATTGCCGGCTCTATGTTTTTGTCCCCCCACGGACAAATGTTGTACCAGCAGTCCGAATGAGCACATAAGACTGCGAACTAACTTGTTTAAGTTCAATTTTGCTTGTGTGATTGGATCTTTCCTGAACTATCCAATATTATATGACCGACCCTGTCGGAAATATATGCCTCTATGAGTGATGAAATCTGATAATGCTTCCGTTTTATTGATCTATGGCCACCCATGTTGGTAGCCAATCGTAATGATCCAAATTTATCTGCATTGGCTGATTATTCATTAGATTATAACACCTAATGAAATTTGATAATCTTAATAATGACCATACACTTTTAATGATCAATTCTAGTTGGATTTTGTCCTTTAAGAACTTTATGGTACTTACCAAAGGAACAAAACAGCAGAGTTAAAAAAGTGTATATACATCTCCAGTGGAAATATGGGGGTCTGCTGCTAATCCTGTTTGCAGACAGCCCGAATAACTCAGTCATCTGCAATATCTATATATTCTGGTAACACCACTTTACTGAGTACTATTTCCTCATTGGCACAGAGGAACTCATATCCATCCTTTGCAGCACTGGCTGCATCTATCTCAAGAATTATGGGATTATCGGTATGCACCGATGCCGCCTGTCTTGCGCGCTGGCTGGAATTACTCAGATGAATATAGGTCTGCCTGTAAGGTTTGATACCGTTTTCCAGAAGCATATCAACCTCTTCCTGACTGACACCATAATAGAGTACATCCGAATCATACAGGGGATAATCAAGGTCCACATCTATAGAATGACCATAGCGGGCACGTATGAAAGAGCCATCAATTTCGTATCTCTGTTTGGGATCAGATTCCACAAGAGACACCAGACGCATCTTGCCTGCCCATTTATACCGTTTTTTCATTGCCTCACAAAAAGCATCAAGCTCGATCCAGCCCTGGCCATCCATATCCAGCCCTACATCATCCGGAAAATGCCTGAGGACACCGGAAACGAAACGTCCCAGTCTCATCTCATGCTCATCATCGAGCATAAATTTACCTCTTTCCCCGCACTGAGAGCATTCCTCACCACGGAAATAGCCGTGTTCTTCACACTTTCGGATCATGATATCACGATAGGGATGGAACTTATGGTTAATTATATTATCGGAATGAAGGGTTTCGTTAGGTTTATCACATTCGCCCTGCAATGAAGACTAAAACAATCATTGCTTGATAAAGAACGCAGGTGTGCTGATGGACGATATCGATACAGTATATGAAAAACTGGAAGGCATAATTTCCAGGGAAGAATTTGAAGCAAAGGTAGAGGAAAAAATAGAGGAGATGCATAACCTCTGTGATGTCCAGACAGCCGCCCTGCTGGTAGCGCATAACCTTGGTGCTACGGATGCGGGCGTTGAAACGACTAAGATTGCGGATATAAATGAGTCATCATCCAACGTGAATTTCACAGGGAAGGTTGTTTCTGTTTTTGAGCCAAAGGAATTCAGCCGTGACGACGGTACCACAGGCAGGGTTGGAAATGTTATAGTGGCGGATGAAACAGGTTCGATCAGGGTTACTCTCTGGGACGATCTTGCAGACCTTCTAAAAACCGGTGATATCAGTACTGGTAAGAGTTACAATATCAGTGGTTACGCCAAAGAAGGTTACTCAGGAATTGAAGTTAATATCGGTAGGGGAGGAGGCATCTCTGAAAGTGGGGAAAATGTCAAGGCAAATATTAACCTCTCCGGTATCTCGGACATAAAGGACGGGGATTCTGATGTAAATGTTGTTGGAATGGTCCTGGATGTATCGGATGTTCGCACTTTCCAGAAACGTGATGGTTCTCAAGGACGGGTACGCAACATTACAATAGGAGATGAGACCGGCAAGATCAGGATTACCCTGTGGGACGGGCGTACCGAACTTGCAGATAAACTTGAAACGGGGGATAGCGTGGAAATAATCAATGGTTATGCCCGGCTTAACAGCTACAGCCAGGAAGTAGAGATACAGGTGGGCAACCACAGCAGTCTGCGCAAAACCGACAGGGAAGTGGAGTTTGAAGAAGATTATACCCCGATTGCAGATATCGTCCCGGGCCAACCTTACTCAATCAAAGGAGCAGTATCGGGTATGGGAGACCTCAAGGAATTTACCCGCAGCAATGGCAGTGAAGGCAAGGTTTCCAATATATATGTCTCCGATGAAACGGGCAGGATCAGGATTGCACTCTGGGATGAAAAGGCCGAGATTGTGGACAAAGTCGATATCGATACCCCGATCAAGATCATCGACGCTTTTGCTAAATCCGGTTTCAATGAAGAAGTAGAGCTCAACGCCGGAGGACGAAGTAAAGTGATTGTTTCCTGAAAGAGTGAGTTTTGTCTTCCAATTTTTCCACGGCTTAAGACCGTGGACTTCTTTTCTTTACTCGTGTACAGTATTAATAATACGAAAGATATTAATACATTCATTATAAAATACATTTTATAATATATCAGGGCAGTTATAATGGATCATTCGAACAAAGATAAAGCTCTTGATTTTGAAAGTGCATTGCTCAAGTTTGATCGTGTGTATGCTGAACAGATACTTGAAGGTGCCCTGTCAAAAAATAATACTTTTCAGGTAATCGATGAAGTTGTGTCTCCTGCCCTTACAAGAATCGGAACCGCCTGGGATACAGGGGAAATTGCCCTTTCCCAGAATTATATGGCAGGCAGGATTGCAGAACAACTTATGGACGAAATTTTGCCTGCTGAAAGTCCTGAAAGAATTGATTACCCCAGAATAGCCATAACTACACTTGGCGATTATCACATGTTGGGTAAAAAGGTTGTTACTTCAATGCTACGGTCAACGGGACATTCAATCAAAGAATATGATAACATGGACCTTGATCAGCTCGTTGAGAAACTCAATGAGGATGGTATCGATCTGCTCCTGACATCAACCCTGATGCTTAACATTGCCCTGAAGATCAGGGAATTAAAAAAACGTATGGATAAAAAGGGGCTGAAAACGAAGGTAATTGCCGGTGGTGCCCCTTTTTTGTTTGATGATATGTTGTACAGGGAAGTCGGGGCGGATTACATGGCAAGGACTTCCTCTGATGTGTATAAATTGATTGACCGATATAAATAGGAGGTACACAAATGAAAGACGCAATGACATCTATGGAACGTGTACTCACAACTCTCGGTCATGAAGAACCTGACAGGGTTCCTTATTTCCTTCTGCTAACGGGCCATGGTGCACAGTTATTGAATATGCATCCAGAGAAATACTTTTCAAGCGGAGAGAACGTTGCCCGGGCACAGCTTAAAATGCAGGAAACATATGGGCATGACTGTTTCTATCCTTTCTTTTACGCCTCCCTTGAAACCCAGGCCTGGGGTGGTTCAACCGTATTCTATGATGACGGACCACCCAATGCAGGCAAACCCATAATCGAATCATTCGAACAAATCGATGAGCTGGAAGTGCCTGATGTTATGGGATACAAAGGATTTGATGAGGTACGCAAGGCCATCAATATTCTCTACAGTCAAAAGGGTGAAGAGGTCCCCATTATCGGGGTTGTGATGTCCCCTTTTTCGATACCTGTCATGCAAATGGGTTTTGACAGGTATTTTGACCTGATGTATGAGGACAGGAAGAAGTTCTGGGAATTAATGGAAGTGAACAAACAGTTCTGTACAGAATGGGCCAACTCACAGCTTGAAGCCGGTGCTACGGCAATTTGTTATTTTGACCCGGTATCATCTCCTACAATAGTGCCCAGGGAAACATTCCTCGAAACAGGATATAAGATTGCAAAAGATACAATCGGCAATATCAATGGTGCCGTGGCCACACATCTGGCCTCCGGACGCAGTATGCCGATCCTTGAAGACCTTCAGGATACAGGGGCTGCTGCACTGGGTGTAAGCGCCATGGAAGACCTGGCTGGGTTAAAGGACAGGTGCAGGGAAAAAATATCTCTGCTGGGCAATCTCAATGCTATTGAAATGAGACACTGGACAGCAGGACAGACAGAAAATAAAGTAAAGCAAGCCATCGAAAAAGCAGGACCTGGAGGCGGATATATCCTTTCGGATAATCATGGGGAGATGGTATGGGATGTTCCTCATGAGACCCTGCTAAACATAGCAGATGCTGTGAAAAAATATGGTAATTACCCCTTGGAAAAATAACAGATCATTATGGAATCTAAAACCCCTATAATATTGCTATCAAATGACCTCTATTCTTATGGTGCAGGACTTACTTCCAATAAAGAGATATTAAAAGACGCATCCATACTCAATATACAGGATTTTGAAAACCGGGACCCTGAATCACAACAAGACTTGCTGGAAAGCCATGGTACCCTGTACATAATCACATCTTCCAATGAAGGACCTTTACCCCGGGTACTGGACACATTTGATAATGAAATATATCACATAAAGGCTGAAGAATGTCAGGACGCTGACAAATCCGCTTATCCGTATATCCTTAATACAAAGCTTATGGAATTACTGCTTGAGCAAAGGGAAGCAGAAATTCGCAAGCTCAACGAGCAAATGTCCTCTTACTTGATAGCAATGGATTCAATTTATACTCTCTCCTCATATGATCGCAAGGAGGATATTATAAATCATACAAAAGAATTCTTTGCAATGATGTGCCTGCCCGAAAACCTGTGTTATTTTGAGGCACATAACACAAAGGCACAAAGTGGCATACATCTTACTGATTTCCAGAAAAAGGATATTGTAGCTTTTCTTAATAGCAATGAATATTACAAAATAGCCCCCTCGGAGAAGAGTTTCTGTTTCAGGTTAACTTTACAGGACCGGGATGAAGGGATATTTGTTCTGGAAAATATAGCTTACAAGAGCCGTTTACATGAATTCCTGAATTTGACATTGAGCATTCGCAGCGTACTTACAGTGGTACTGGAGAATATTTCCAGGCAGAATGAACTGGTAAAGTCACATAATTTACTTGCCGATGCAAACGATATGCTGAAAGTAATTAACAAGATTTTGCGGCATGACCTGGCTAATAATCTGGGTGCCATTAAAATGTCCCTGGAGATGAATGAAACCAGGCCCAATCCAAAATATATCCAGATCTCCAAAAAAGCTGTTGACCGCAGTTTTGAAAAAATCAATGACATGAAAGGGCTTGAAAATCTCATAGATACCGGAAAAGACCTTGACTGTTATGAAGTGAAGGAAATTATAGAAAAAATTGCAGGTACAGATATTGAAATGGATATTTCCATTGATGGCCAATGCAAGGTTCTGGCGGATAATGCATTATCCTCTGTTTTTGAAAATATAATAAAAAATGCAATTGCTCATGGTAAAGCCAGTAAAATGAGGATTAAAATGGAACCTTCCGGGAAGTATTGTCACATTTCCATAGAGGATAACGGTACAGGGGTCCCCGATGAAATAAAGCCCAATATCTTCAAGGAAGGGTTTACCGAAGGCGGAGATAGCAATTCTGGATTGGGGCTGTATATCTCAAAAAAGGTTATAGAAAGGTATGGAGGCCAAATTGCAGTAAAGGACAGTACACCCCATGGAGCAAAATTCATCCTCGATATACCTTCTACAAAGTGATTTTTGCCTGCATCAAAGGCCTATAAATAATATTTGGTGTCAATACCCTTGAAGCATGCTTATTTCCATCTTCAATACTCCACCATATTCTAGATGAATTTATTTCGAATGTAAAATGGACATCTATATAAGGCATAAACAGAAATATTCTATATAGGAGTGTGATCCAATTGATCGTGCAGGAGCATAACAGCGAAGACTCGTCTTATGGGGGAATCGAGAGTCAGATACCCGTTGGGGACCTTATGTCCCGCAATGTTGTGAGCTTAGATGCTACCTGCAACGTTTTTGAGGTTGCCAGGGAAATGATGGCAAAAGGTACCGGCAGCGTCATAATAAGCAGGGAAAGTAAACCCATTGGCATAATCACAGAGCGTGATATTGTCGGCAAGGTGGTAAAACAGGACCTGACACCCAGCTCTGTCCCGGCAACAGAAATCATGTCATCTCCAATTATAATGATAGAACCATCTACTACCGTTATAGAAGCATCCGCGTTGATGGTAAAATCGAATATACGTAGACTTGCAGTCAATAAAGGGGAAGACATTGTTGGTATTATTACAGATAGGGACATCCTTACAATTTCTCCGGGTCTTAACACTATTTTAGAGAACCTCATTGAAATGAACCGGGAAACAGGGATTCCTGAAGAGAGCTATCTGGAAAGGGGAATCTGCCAGCGTTGCGGTTCGTATGTGGATGAACTCACAAGCGTAAACGGGCTGGCCCTCTGTGAAGACTGCAGGGAAGAAGAAGGATACTACGACTAAAACCATCAAACCAACGCCGCAAATAAAGGGGGATTTTTGCACGCAGATAAATGAAACTATGTCAGGGGACGCAGTGTATCTGCACGAAAATGACACTGTGACCCATGCTCGCCAGTTAATGAGAGATCATTTCCTAAGGGGAATTCCTGTTGTGAACGACACGGGGAAGGTTTCGGGAATGATCACTGACCAGGATATTTTAAAAGTGGCATCCACAAAATCAAATGTCACTGTTGCCGGTTTTGTAAACCCGGTCCCACAGATAACACCCGAGACTGATATTTACAAAGCCGCTTCCTTGTTACTGGAAGCAAAACTTGAAAGATGTCCCGTGGTTAAAAGTTCCATTGAACAAAAACTGGCAGGAATTGTAAGCAATACCGACCTTCTTGGCAAAATGGTGAACAGGGATTTATCAAAACCTGTCAGGGAGATCATGACCTCTCCGCCCACAACATGCACACCGACAGATAACATCAGGGAAATCTGGTCTGCTATGCTTGAAAATGATTATACAGGCCTGCCGGTGGTCTCAAAGAAAGGTAAACTGATGGGCATGGTTACCAGGAGAGACCTGATAAAATCGGGATTTGCACGTATCGGTGTCAGGGAAAAAGACGGCAGCACTCACAACCAGCCAGTTGAGAAAGTAATGTCAACACCTGCCTACACTATCAAACAGGATACATCCGTGAAAGAATGTACAGAAAAAATCCTGCATTATGACATCGGCAGATTAACAGTGGCTGTGGAAGACAAACCTGTAGGCATTGTGGACAGAAGCGACCTGCTCAGGGCCTATACCGAATAAGTAGGCTTTGTAGGGATGATACAGCATATTATACCGGGTGGTATAGGTGAATTCAAAGGATAAAACACGTATTCAAAAAGAGGATAAGATGAGTTACAGACAAAAAAATACCGGTAACCCAGTAGGGACAGATATCAGCAAGGATCCAAAGGCCTACAGTATGGAGAGTACAATGGACAGGGGAAATGTCAACTTCAAGGCTCATATAGCCCAGCATGAGGGAAGTATGATGGCCGTTGCAACAAAAGATGTTGTTTGCGCAAACCCCACCACCCCCATAATAGATATCATAAAAAAAATGAGCAAGATGCATTTCAAGCATATGCCTATTGTCAATGCAGGTACATCAAAACTTGAAGGTATAATCACTTCAGTGGATATAATGGACCTGCTGGGTGGAGGAGAAAGAAGCCTTTTTTTGGAGAAAAAATTCAAAGGCAACCTGCTATCAGCTATAAATGCCCAGGTGCGCTACATAATGGAGCATGACGTCCACAGTTTGAGGAATGATGCACATATTAAAAAGGCCTTTGAGTTGATGATAGACAAACATATTGGATGCGTGCCCTTAGTGGACAATGATGGTCATCTGGAAGCAATCTGCACAGAAAGGGATTTCCTTACCTTTATAGAAGGAGTGCTGACCGGGAAAAAGGTCGAAAAATGGCAGACCAGAAATGTCAAAACTGCGGATGCAGCTACTTCAATCTGGGATGTTGCCAGGACAATGGTTGAGAATAAGTTCAAAAGGGTTCCTATTGTCAGGGACGATATACTTGTGGGAGTTGTTACATCTTCCGACATTCTCAGTTATCTGGGGACCGGGGAAGCTTTTGAAAAACTCACCACGGGTAACGTACATGAGGCTTTCGACAGCCCGATTGGCAATCTTTTGCATAACGATCTTATCTGGACAATACCGGATGCTGATCTCGGGGAAGCAGCAGAAATTATGCTTGAAAAAAGCATCGGATGTCTTCCTGTAATAAAAGATGGTAATCTGGAGGGAATCCTGACAGAAAGGGATATCCTGCTTGCACTGGCAGACAAACAATAAAATTTCTTACGGAGGACAAGGAAAATGAATGTATCGGATATAATGAGTACTCCGGTCTATGTGATTGGAACAGAGGAACCTGTATCACACGCAAGGAACCTGATGTTTCGTCACAAGATCAGTACTTTGATAGTTGTTGAAAAGGATGAAATTAAGGGAATTGTCACAAAAAGTGATATTAGCAGACGTCTTGCACAGGCAGAACCAATGTGGAGACGGCGCCCCATCGATAAGATCCCGGCAAAAATGGTGATGACTGCTGAACCGATTATCACTATTTATCCTGATGCATCCGTGTCCCAGGCCATTAACCTGATGCTGGAAAATCAGATCAACAACCTGCCGGTGTTCAAGAACAAACTCCAGGGAATTGTAACAATCGGGGATATAGTCCGTTATGTAGCGGATAAATCCATAACAACTAAAATTTCCGAAGTGCTTACCGATGACGCCGTGGAGGTGCACCGCCATCATACAATCAACCATGTAATCGATGAAATGGAAAAGCACAGGGTCAGCAAAGTAATAGTGATAAACGATGTGGGGGACACAGTCGGTATGATCTCCACCAGGGATATTGCTCTCAGTGCCATGGAGGATAATGAAGGTAAAATGCAGTCAAAGAATATCAAAATGGCACGCAAACCCACCCAGGGAGGTGAAAAAACATACAGGTATGTAAAAGATGTACCTCTGGTAGCAGAGGATATAATGGTCGAACTTGACGGGATTGTAAATATCGAAGATAACCTCTCAGATGCGGCCAAAGTAATGGTAGAAAACAATCGTACAGGCCTTCCTGTAGAAAAGGAAGGAAAGATAGTAGGAATCTTGAGCAGAATCGATATAATAAGGGCTGCTTAAGCAGGTAAATCCCAGGAGATGTTTATTATGCAGGTAAAGGACATAATGGTAGAACCAATAAGCGTAGATAAAGCAGACACTATTTCTCATGCACTGGACATAATGGAAAAGAACGATACAAGAAGACTGCTGGTTACTCACAGCGATCAGCTCGTAGGTGTCCTGACCATGAGGAATCTTACCAAAGAACTGGGAACCCGCAAGAAAGGGGCCAAACCTGCCTCTTCCCTTCATGTGGCCACCGCTGTATCGGATAATTTCGTGAAAATTCTGCCAGATACCGATATTGATGATGCCATTACCCTGATGAAAAAGAAGGGGGGGGTTCTGATAGTCACCGATAACGAGGATATAATGGGCTGGGTTACTCCCCAGGAAATCCTTCAAAACCTCTATTTCGATGGTTTTGCCGGTGAAATTATGATAAAGGACCCGGTAGTAGTCAATCCAGCCGACAGGGTCAGTCATGTAAGGCACATAATACTCGAGAACAATATGGGCAGGTTCCCTGTAATGGATAACGGTGAACTGCTGGGCATAATTACCGAACAGGATATTGCCAAAGCGATGAAAGCTTTCCGTGAACTTGTATCCGGAAACCAGCAGGATGCCAGGATCAAGAACCTGATTGTAGAGGATATAATGAAAATGGGTACCAAGACCGCCTACACCAACACACCTGTTGCCGAGGTGGTTGATATGATGCTCAAGAACAATATAGGCGGGGTACCGGTACTCAACCTGGAGGAGGATTTCGCGGGCTTTATCACCCGGCGCACCCTTGTTGATACCCTGGCAAAGTGAAGGCAAAGAATGAAAGGTTCTCAGAAACCAGAACTTGATATGGAAAAGACAGCCCGCTTTTTAGGGCTGTCAGTCTCCAGGCTGGAAAGGTTGCTTGAAAAAAGACTCCTGTCAAGAAACTGGGGAAAGTACACAAATTTTTTCAGGTTTGAAACTTCCGTCTCAGGTATAGAAAGAGGAAGTGTACTCCTGCAAAAGCGCGATGGGAAACTGGATTTAATCCTGGGTTTCCCAAAAATACAACGTGCGATGCTGCTTGAGCCTTCCATAAATAACCATTTTTCAGAAATTGATAAACTCATAGTCGAAGAAAAGATGAACGGCTATAATGTCCGTGTGATTGAAGACGCAGGGAAACTTATCGCTTTCACCCGCAGCGGGCATGTCTGTCCCTATTCCACAGAAAAAGTCAATTATCTTTTAGACCTTTCCTTTTTCAGGCAATATCCAGACCTGGTAGTGCACGGAGAGATGGCAGGACCCGAAAATCCTTATGTCTCCAAAAAGGTCTACGATACACAGACACTGGATTTTTTCGTCTTCGATATACGCCATAAAAAGACTGGACAACCTCTTCCAGTCAAACAAAGAAGAAAACTGGCTTCATCCTTTGGTTTTAAGCAGGTTCCTTTCCTGGGAGAGTTTGCAAGGAAAGAGGCTGCTGAAAAGATTATGTCCATCATAAAAAAACTGGGAGAGATGGGACATGAAGGGGTGGTCATCAAGGATTTGGATATGGACCTGGCACCTATCAAATATACATGTTCTCAGAGTAATTGCGCCGACCTTGAACATGCTTTCAAGTTCTATAATGAAGTGGGGCGGGATTATCTGTATTCCAGGGTGGTCAGGGAAGGTTTCCAGACCGTGGAATGGGATGAAGACGAAGATGCAATGGATAAACGAGCTTTAAGGCTTGGCAGAAGCATCATCTCTCCTATGGCCGATTCTGTCCGAAGGGTTGGCAAGGGTGAAAAACTCTATGATGAGGTTACCCTGCGTTTCCAGAATCCACAAACCCTGCAGGAATTTGAGGAATATTTCCGCCGGCTTGGCATAGATGCTATTTTTGACCGGGTGGGATATTCAGGCGGAGAACTTATGGTTAATCTGCAAAAACTCAACCAGAGTACCACCGACAAGACAGAAGCAATGTGGGAAGGCAACCTCTGGTGAAGTAACACATTTATGTACCAAGCACCTGTTAGTGCATAGGTGTACCAATGACTAAAATCGCAATTATCGGAAGTGAGGGAAGCGGCAGGACTTCTCTGGCGGCAAAACTGGGTAAAAAGAGCACATCTGCAGATATCACCATGTATGATTATGCCAAGAACGATGTGGTGATGACAACCATCGATGCCAATGGTTACCCCAAATCCGTCAAACCTCTTGTCACTGCCCTGCAACTTTCCGACATAGCCCTGCTCTGTATTCCACCGCAAGGCCCTGATGCCTTTGCAGGGGAATGTATCATGGCCCTGGACCTCATGCAGTACAAGCACGGGATTGTCGTACTCACCAAAGCGGATACCTCATACCCTTACGCCCAGGAAGAGCTGCAGAAAAACTTGCAGAAAATCCTGTCCCCAACCACCCTGGCAAACTGGGAATTTGTAAACCTGTCCACCGAGTCCTTCGAAGGTCTGGATGAGATCAAGGAAAAGATCTTTGAACTTGACGAGCAGGTCAATTCCGAATATGAAAAGCTCAACGATAAACCGGTCCGTATAACTGTTGACCAGTCATTCAATGTCACGGGAATTGGCTGTGTGGTACTGGGAATTGTGGAACAGGGTACGGTGAATACAAAGGAAAAACTGACAGCCTATCCTGCAGATAAAGCCCTGGAAGTCAGGTCTATCCAGATGCATGATGAAGATGTAAAAAACGCTCCTGCAGGTGCCAGAGTCGGCCTTGCCCTTAAGGGTGTCCAGTCAAAGGATATTGAGAGGGGTTTCATTATTTCTGAAAAAGAAGAGGTTGCTGAATCTCTTGTGCTTGAATGTACCCTTTCCTCCTTTGCTTCTCCTCTCAAGATATCCGATGTACCACATATTTTCACAGGTCTGCAGTCATCACCCATGCGTATTGAGAAGATCGAGATTGATGGAAAGGAAGCCGAGCAGGTAAATGCCAGTCAGCAATGCACACTTCATTTAAGCGGCTCCCATGAAATAGCCTACAGACAGCAGGACAGATTCATAATCACAAATCTGGATGCAAAACAGCGGTTTACAGGTTACGGCTTCGTTAAGTAATAATTATCTTCTGCCGAGTACCTCAATGCCTTTTTCCCCGAACCGGAAAGCCTGTCTGGATATGGGATGAGGCACCCCTCTCATTTTTATAATCTGAAGAGAACGATCCTCATTATCTGAAGCCGGATTATGGAATAATATTACACCATCGGCAGCGAAATGCTCTGAAGATACACTTAGAGGAGTGGGATGATCGTCTATAAGAAGAGTTGTGCAACCCAGCGCCTGTAGATTGCGCACAAATCGTGCCATTTCCATCTTTTCCAGGCATTCGTCCTTATTGGAAAAACGTATGGATGAGAGAGGATCCACTACAACCCTTTTGATATCATTGGCCGCAACATGTGCAGATATTTCCCTGAAAACAATTGAGGCAGAGGGAGGCTCTCCTTCCACAGGATAGGGATTCATGTCGGATTTTGGGGTTATGACTTCCTTTAATTCATCCATGTACCCATATTCCATCTCCGGGCCCAGATCTGTAAAGAATATTTTTTTCATTTTCAGCAAAGCCGGCAGGTTGAGGGAGTAAGTAGAAATATCGGCTATAATATTTTCGGAATTCTGCATCAAGGTGACATAGAGACCTGCAGCTCCGAAAGACGCCCCATGTGTCAGGTACTGCATACCAAAGGTACTTTTACCACTTCCCGGGGAGCCATTCAATAGATAGACCCTCCCCTGTGGCAAGCCTCCTCCTATCAGTTCGTCAAGCCCTTCAATTCCAGTCTCTGCCTTCATCACTACCCTCAAATAATATATGCAAAAAACTTCCAGGTATCCAATGCATACATCAGGTTATATTGAACTAAATTAATATTATACTTCAAGGGTACATGAAAGTTATAGTTAACATTACCAAAGATGGTCGCAACATGTCATCCAAACCAAATTCCCTGATAAAATGGCCTGCTTTTCTGTGGTGTCTGAAAGTATTTATCTATTCAGCCACAATGACAGCTCTACTGGCACTGGCAACTTATGCAATTATGACGACCCTGGCAGAACCTGTAACTATAAATGAGACTATTGAGAGAGCCACATCCGCCGCAACTTCAAAAGTCCATCGGGGCGCAGGATACGTGGGAATTACATGGTCGATATTCCTTTTTAACAGCCTCGCTGCCCTTACCGCTTCGGCAGGTACTGCACTTTTTGTCTATTTCAACCGCTTCCTGTTGAAAGATATCACATCCCGCAGGCAGCATCACAATTATGCAAAAATCTCTATTGCAATGGAAAAAGGCCTCTATCCGATCTACAGGGTACTTGAGTGGCCTGCTGAGCGCT
>JASMTL010000190.1:0-3063 GCA_041694315.1 Methanosarcinaceae archaeon
ATAAGTAGGGACAGCCACACAATACATCCCTGCTCTTTTAGCCGCTTCTACACCTTTTGTTGCATTCTCCACCACAACACAATCCGTGGGATTCACTTCAAGTATATGGGCAGCCTTTAAGAATGGTTCCGGTTCGGGCTTGCCCTTGCTGACATCCTCCCCGCTGATGACCGCATCAAAGATGCCCGGGAAAAAATCATCCACTATATGATTTACAATTGATCTGTCGGCACCCGAAACCATGGCCAGCAGGAAACTTTTTTTTAGTTCTGGTAAAATCGCACGTATCTCTTCAAAAGGTTTGAATTTGGCTGTCCTTTTGAATTCCTCCTGATATTGTGCAAGAAGTCCTTCAATGTCCAGAGATTCGGGATCGATGTTTTTGCGTTTTAATATGTGAGTTACAATGTCAACTGTTCTGGAACCTTCCATGTCATAGATGGTTTGTTCATCAAGATGTATTCCCACAGCACCGAATACCCGGTTAATTGTTTTGACATGATGAGGCATTGAGTCAATGAGAATGCCATCCATATCGAAAATCAAAGCCTTCACCATGTATAAATACTCCCTGATATCAGGAATCATCAGATGCGTCATGTTTGTGCAGAGCAATCTCAATATTGGTATGGAGGTCTTCTACTTTGAAAGGTTTGGAGATATAACCAGCAGGGTCTGTTAATTTCGCCCTTTCAAGGGTATCTTCATCAGTATAAGCAGTCAGATAAATTACAGGAATGTTAAAATTTTTCCTGATATAATCTCCTGCCACAATCCCGTCACCTTCTCCTTTCAGCAAAATGTCCATCAAAACCAGATCCGGATAAAAAAGATCGGCTTTGCGTATAGCATCCTCTGCGGAAGATGCGGTACAGGGAACGGAATAGCCTAAAGATTCAAGTTTGCTTTTAATTCCCATAGCAACTATATTTTCATCCTCGACTATCATTATTTTTGCATTCTTCATAAAGGACCTTCATAAATTTACAGCATCATACATAATAAATTCATACATATAACACTTGCACATAAAAATTACAGGTGTTGTTATGAGGGAATTATTGAACTAATTACTCATGAAGTGTAACTTAATATAAATTTATTGTTGTCATTCATATAAAGCTTGATGGTTCATATATTGCCATAAAATTATACATTCCTGACCCCTTATATAGCATAAAAGCTTGAGTGAAAGCATGAAACTGGACCGAAAACCTCTCTTGTTAATGATACTGGATGGATGGGGATACTCACCCACAATAAAAGGAAATGCTGTAGCACAGGCCAAAACCCCTGTCCTTGACAGGTTAGAAAAAGAAAACCCAACCTCCCTCTTGCAGGCTGCAGGCGAATCTGTGGGCCTTCCACAGGGACAGATGGGAAACTCCGAAGTGGGTCACCTCAACATAGGTGCAGGCAGAATTGTTTACCAGGACCTGACCCGGATAAACCTGGCAATCAAAAATGGAGAAATCCACAAAAATCGGGTCCTGCTTGATGCCATCAGGAATGTCCAGGAAAAAAAATCAAAACTGCATATCATGGGACTGTTTTCCCGTGGAGGGGTCCACAGCCACATAAAACACATGCGTGCCCTGATAGAGCTGGCTAAAAGAGAAGGCTTAAGTGAAGTATTCATCCATACTTTCCTTGACGGCAGGGATGTACCTCCCCGGGCCGCTCTTGAGGATATGAAAGAGCATGAAGTATTCTGCAGGGAAAATGGTATCGCAAAGACTGCCAGTGTATCCGGCAGGTACTATGCAATGGATCGTGACAAACGGTGGGAACGTACCCAACTTGCCTATGACGCCCTGACACTGGGAGAAGGAATCACTGCTGGTGATCCTGTGGAAGCAATAAAGCTCGCCTACGACAGAGGAGAAAATGACGAATTTGTCAAACCTACTGTTATTCAGGAGAAGGGCAAACCTGTAGCCACGATTGAAGATAATGATTCTGTGATCATGTTCAATTTCCGGCCGGACAGGGCAAGACAGCTTACCTATGCTTTTGTGGAAGACAGATTCGAAGGTTTCGAGAGGGAAAAGCATCCACAGGTACACTATGTCTGCATGACACAATATGATGAAAAACTGGATGTGCCTGTTGCTTATCCACCAGAACAAATAAAGAATACACTGAGTGAAGTGTTGAGCAGGGAAAATATGTCCCAGTTACGTATCGCTGAAACTGAAAAATATGCCCACGTCACCTTTTTCTTCAACGGCGGAGTGGAAAAGAAATTCAAAGGAGAAGAAAGATGTCTCATTCCCTCACCCAAAGTTGCAACCTATGACCTCAAACCCGAAATGAGTGCATATGAAGTTGCTGAAGAACTCACCGGCAGGATCGAATCAGCAAATTATGATGTGATTATACTCAATTTTGCCAACATGGATATGGTGGGCCATACCGGTTTCTTTGAGCCGACGGTCAAAGCCGTAGAGGCTGTGGATGAATGTGTGGGAAAAATAATCACAAAGATACGACAAAAAGGCGGCGAAGCATTGGTAATTGCCGACCACGGGAATGCGGAACAAATGGAAGAAGTTAATGGAGACCAGCCCCATACAGCCCACACAAGCAACCCGGTTAAATGCATATGTATTTCAGAAAAACAAAATATTAAAATGAGAAACGGAATCCTTGCCGATGTTGCACCGACTGTCCTGCAAATGCTTGCAATAAAACAACCCGAAGAAATGACAGGTAAACCACTAATTGTTCAAAACCATTGATCCAGGGTTTGCTGACTTCGCTGTTTGCCGGCTTTTTCAAGACGATCTACAGCTTTGAGAACTCGCTCCTCAGAGAAATCGTGCTGTTTGCAAAGGAAATCCACTATTTTTTCCTTTTGTGGAGGTTTCCATTTCAGTTCATAAGCATCAGTTACAGGCGGATTCAGGAAAAAATCGATCTTTGCATCAAGCTCATCAATGGCTTCACCCCTGTGCTCCAGAACCTTATGAATACTGCCATGTTGTTTTATTAATTTAAGGGCGGTTTTGGGGCCGACTTTCTCCAGCCCTTTATTATAATCAGTACCCACACACAGCGCAA
>JASMTL010000191.1:0-17000 GCA_041694315.1 Methanosarcinaceae archaeon
CGGAGAGTATTATATAGAATTCGATTTGCTGCCCGGCCACATTTTCAGTCCAGAAAACCAGGGTACTGACAATGAATACGATAGTGATGTTGATCCTGCTATCGGAAGGACCGGGAAAATAAACGTTCAAACAACCGATTTCAATATGACTTTCGATGCAGGAATGTTTGAAGTGATCCCGGGTATTGATATCGAGAAATCTACCAATGGAGAGGATGCGGATAATAAGACAGGACCATACATCAGATTGAACAATGAAGTTGTATGGGACTTCAATGTTACCAATACCGGTAATGTCAATCTGACCGATATTGAAGTGACCGATGATGAACTTGGATTGATCGGAACCATTCCATTGTTGCAACCTGGTGAATCTCATGTATTGACCGAAAGCGGAACTGCCAGTTTGGGTCAATATGAGAGCACAGCTACAGCTGTAGGAGTGCCCCCAATTGGTCCCAATGTAACTGATTCGGATATGAGTCATTACTTCGGGCATGATTCGCAACCCAATTTTGAAGTGCCAACAGCAAATCCCCTGTTAATCATGGGAATGCTGGGACTTGCTGGTGCAATGGGTTTGAGAAGAGAACAGGAGTAAATTGAGGAAGTATAATCTCTTCCTCTTTTTTATTTAAATTTAGACTGTGGATAAACACAGTCAATTATCGTATATAATTAAGCAATTTTATATAGTATATCTTTCTCAATATATCCGGATAATCATAGAATTGTCAGGATAATATGAAATGACAGGCATACTGGAAAACTTTTTTCATCTGGAAGAACACGGCACAGATATAAAAACCGAGGTTATGGCCGGCCTTGTCACCTTCATGACAGTTGCCTACATCATAGTTGTCAATCCTGCCATCCTAGAAGCTGCAGGGATACCCTTCGGTCCTTCTCTGGTGGCTACGATCCTTTCCGCAGTATTCGGAACCCTCATTATGGGTATCTATGCCAGAAAACCCATTGCTATTGCACCCTATATGGGAGAGAACGCTTTTGTTGCCTATACTGTGGTGGGAGTACTGGGTTATTCCTGGCAGACAGCACTGGGTGCAGTATTCATAAGCGGTGTCCTTTTTACAATTCTGACAATTTCGGGTTTCAGGGACAGGATGATCGATGCAGTACCGAATAATCTCAAATACAGTTTTGTAGCCGGTCTGGGTCTGTTCATAACCTTTATCGGGCTTGTCAATGCAGGTATTGTTTCCCTGGGAGTGGAAGGCTCTCCCCTGCATGTGGGTGCCCTGAATACAATGCCTGTAGCCCTTGCTGTATTGGGATTTCTTTTGATCTGCATCCTGATGATCAAAAATGTCAAGGGCTCAATTCTGATAGGTATCATTGGCACAGCCTTTCTGGGATTTGCGACAGGAATCTCCCCGACTCCGGATTCGATAGTCAGCATGCCACCAAGCCTTACTCCCATCTTGCTGCAGCTGGATATTTTCGGGGCGCTGTCCTGGGGTTTCTTTGCTGTGATTCTTACAATGTTTACCATGGACCTGATGGATACGATGGGCACGCTTGTAGGTGTATCCATGGAAGCCGGGTATATGGATGAGCAGGGCAATCTTCCTGATATGGAAAAGCCTTTCCTTGCAGACTCCCTAGCCACAGTATTTGCAGCAATTGCCGGAACCACTACCACAGGTGCCTATATCGAATCTGCCACGGGTATAAAAGAAGGCGGAAGGACCGGGCTTACTGCAGTCGTGGTTGCGTTTCTTTTCATGCTGGGTCTGTTCTTCTATCCACTCTTTTCAGCAATCCCGGCAGCCGCCACAGCTCCTGCTTTGATAGTTGTCGGTATTCAGATGATGAAATCTATCAAAAAGATAGATATGAATGATCTGACCGAGATGGTCCCTGCAATGGCGGTTATAATCCTGATGAGCTTTACCTATAACCTGGGTATAGGTCTGTGTGCAGGTTTTGTCCTCTTTCCCCCTTTTAAGGTGATAAGTGGCAAAAGCAGCGAAGTCAAAGCAATAGCATGGGGATTGTTTGTCCTGTGTTCTCTGTTCTTCATATTTTATCCTTATTGAATGTGGTCGGAGCCATGGGCTTTCTCTGCCCCTGGCACTCACCGTCACTCGTAAATACAACAACATGTACTCTAAATGGCAGAAAAGGGACTGATCAAAATGGCAAGGACCTATAGTGAATTTGAGGTCAAGAAAGAGCTTGGTTTATTATGAGTTATGATGGGATTTGTATTTAAGGTGTAAAACAATCGATTGGAAATATCAATCGTGATCTGATTAATTGGGTGGTTTGCTGATACACGTACGAACAGTTTTTTATAAGCCAATGGACCTTTCTTGATATATCATGCATGACCTGCAATCAGTACAAGCAAAACTTTTTGGTTATTTCAATAACTTAGATGAAGTAGTAGTAGCCTATCTATTTGGCTCGGTTGCAAGAGGTGAGGATAACAAGCTGAGCGATGTGGATATAGGAGTATTGCTGGATGAAAGTCTTTCAAAGCAGGACATGTTCAATCTGGAATTGCAAATCATAGATGATATTGTTGGATTGCTTGGATCTGACAAGATTGACCTGACCATTATGAATCAGGCACCTCTGCTTTTAAAATTTAATATTATAAAAGATGGATACCTTTTGAAGTCTGATGAATCCAGTCGAATACCCTTCGAAACCCGGGTCATGTCCAGATATCTGGATGAAAAATTTTACAGGCAGCGTCATATGAGGGAAACCGTAAAGCAGATGACAGGGGCAGAAGGCAATGGATGAGGCAATATTCTCGAAACTGGAATTATTAAGGGAATATATTGAAATCCTCAAAGGCTATCAGGATTACAGTATCGAGGATATCAATCAGGACCATACCCTTAGAGGGGCAGTGGAAAGGTATCTTGAAGTTTCTCTCGAATGCATGATAGATATCGGAGAAATGATAATTTCCCGGGAAGTACTGAAAAAACCAGAATCCTATAAAGAAATATTTACGACGCTGGGTGACAATGGAATTTTGCCCGTGGATTTTTCTAAAAAAATATCTCCAGCAGCAGGTTTTAGAAATGTTCTTGTCCACATGTATGCCCATATTGATATTGAAAGAGTATATTTTTACCTGCTAAACCATCTTGATGATCTGGAGACGTTTGCACACTATATTGCGTTTTACCTCGAAAAAAGCGATTGATTTTTTGGCTCAATTACACTTTCCATCAGATAGCTGGTGCATTTCACTAAACAGGCAAATATGTGAGTCAATAACCTACGACTAAATTTGTGGATTTTCAGCCCGATACCCTTTACTGTAAATAACCATAAACACTTTATATTTACTACTCAGTAATATACTGTATGGTATACTTCTTTGATCGCAAATCTGAACTTTCACAACTTGGGGAACTCTATAATTCGCCTTCCTCCTCTCTCATTGTATTTTACGGAAGACGAAGGGTGGGAAAAACTGAACTTAGCAGGGAGTTTGTGAAGGACAAAGATCATCTGTATCTATTTGTAGAAACAAAAAGTGAAGAATTACTGCTCAATGATCTTGAACTGGAACTTGAAAGTATAACCGGGATACGTCCTCGATTGGAAAATTTTGATGATTTTTTCACATTATTGTTTGGTCTGCAGGATAAACTGGTGATTATACTGGATGAATTCCATAACTTTGCAAAGGTTAACCCTGACTTTTTTTCCAAATTCCAAAAATACTG
This sequence comes from Methanosarcinaceae archaeon, assembly GCA_041694315.1. Classification (GTDB taxonomy): domain Archaea; phylum Halobacteriota; class Methanosarcinia; order Methanosarcinales; family Methanosarcinaceae; genus Methanohalophilus. The sequence goes on from JASMTL010000191.1 coordinate 3,717, forward strand.
GGATATGAATCATCGCAATAGCTCACATATGTTCATCGTGATTGGCTCGTTTGTAGGCATGATGAAAAAACTCTTCGAAGAGAGCAAGGAACCGCTGTTTGGCAGGGCAACTTATATTTTTAATGTAAAGCCATTTACATTTGAGGATAGCTATACTTTTCTCAATGGAATCAACAATTTCGCTCTGGAAGAAGCAATGAAAACATATTTCATTTTGGGAGGGGTACCCAAATACCTTCTCCTTGCAGCACAATTCAGTGAACCCGACGCCAGAAGTGTTTTCAGGAAACTTTTTGTGGAAACTCAGATGCTTACTGAAGAGGCAAAAAACATACTGGTTCTGGAATTTGGCTCGCAGCATAAAGGTTATTTTTCTATCCTGGAGGCAATTGCTGCAGGTAAGGCTACCCCATCTCATATTGCTGATTATACGGCAATGCCTGTGTCATCTGTTGCAAAATACCTGAATGAGCTTGTTTATAGGTATGAAATCGTCCAGAAAAAGGAACCTGTAATAGAGGGTAGTTCACGGAATGCTCGTTATTTTTTGCAGGACAAATTCTTCAACTTCTGGTTCCGGTTTATCTATAAACATTATGGAACCTTTGAGATGGATCCTGCTATGGCAGAAACTATCGTTTACAGGGATATAAACACCTATTTTGGATATGCTTTTGAAGATGTAGCCCGAGAGTTACTTCTCAAACTCAACAGGGAAGAGAAGTTACCCCTGAGATTTACTGGCATAGGAAACTGGTGGAAGAAAGATACGGAAATTGATCTGATAGGTTTTAATGCTTCCAGTCGTGATGCTCTCTTCTGTGAAGTGAAATGGAAACATCTTTCTGAAAAAGAAGCCTTGCGCATAATCCAGGAACTAAAATCCAAGGTTAAAAAGGTTAAAGGTACCTGGAATGAGCATTACTGTCTGATTGCCAAAAAAATAGAAGATAAAAGTAATTTGGACTTTTTAGCTCTGAATTTGGATGATTTCGAAAAACATCTTTGTAAATAATTCCCACCTCCAAAAGATAACCTATAAATTCTTTCACGTTTCATGTTAATCCCATGAAAGCCATCGTTCTTGCCGCAGGGGAGGGTGTAAGATGTGCTCCCCTCACAAACACCCGCTCAAAGGTCATGTTACCGGTAGCCAATCGCCCGATCCTGGAATACGTTATATCCGCGCTTGTGGATAACGGGATAGAGGATGTGGTGCTGGTTGTGGGTTATGAGAAGGAGAAGGTAATGAACTATTTTGGAGACGGTAATGATTTCGGGGCAAGAATTACTTATGTGGATCAGACCTCACAACTGGGTACCGCTCATGCGATCAGCCAGGCCATTCCTGCACTGGGAGATGGTAATGAATCGTTCCTGGTGCTCAATGGGGATAACATCATTGAAAAAGAGACTATCAGTAAACTAATTGCAAATCATGCAGGGGATGCTACTGTGCTTACCACTCCCCGGGAGAAGGTATGTGGATATGGAGTGGTCATGAGTTCTGAGGGAAGAGTAAAAGGCATCTTTGAAAAACCCAAACGCCAGATAAGTCATATGGTAAATACCGGTATTTATGCCTTTAACCGGGACATTATTGCAGAAATAGATAAGACTGAGATCTCCGAGAGAGGGGAATATGAAATCACTCATACCCTGCAGAATATGGTGAAAATGGATCGGGATGTCAGGGTTATTGTTACAAAGAACCTCTGGATGGATTCTGTATACGCCTGGGACCTGCTTGATATCAATGCCAGATTGCTGGCAGACTGTGAATCAAACATCAGTGATACTTCGGTGGTTGATGAGTCCGTGACCCTGATAGGTAATGTGGAGATAGGGGATAATACGGTTATCAGGCCCGGTTCCTATATAGTAGGTCCGGTCAAGGTCGGGGATAACTGTGATATTGGACCACAGGTGACAATCCTGCCTTCCACCAGTATAGGGGATAATGTGTCTCTTGGGCCCTATACTTATATCCTGAACAGTATCCTTATGGATAATGTGCGTGTGGAATCCCACAGTCATGTATCTGAGAGTATTATCGGGTTTAACTGTAACTTTGGCCCCTACTCCATATGTGAAGCGGACACAGATGTAAAGATCGAGATCGAGGATGAGCTTGTGTCTGTGGATAAAACTGGAGTGATAGTAGGGGATGACTGCAGGTTTGGATCAAGAATCCTTGTTGAAGCAGGCATTCTTGTGGGCAATAACTGTACTGTGAGATCGGGAACAAAGGTGGACCGGCAAATGCCTGTGAATTCCACAGTACTATGAGGTGTATTGGATGTGTGGAATTGTAGGTTATGTGGGACATGAAGCAGCGTGTCCTTTGATAATGGATTGCCTGCGCCGGCTTGAATACAGGGGTTACGATTCTGCCGGGCTGAGTGTCTTAAACGGTGATCTGCAGACCTATAAGGCCGCCGGCAGTATCGAAAACCTTGCAGAAGTATTACCTGCGGAGATTGACGGGAATATCGGGGTCGGGCATACACGCTGGGCCACACATGGTGTCCCCAATGATGTGAACGCCCATCCGCACTGCTCCTCGGATATAGTGGTAGTGCATAACGGGATAATTGAAAATTATCTCAAACTTAAAGAATGGCTGGAAGACGAAGGTTATGAATTTGTATCGGATACTGATACCGAAGTGATTGCTCACCTGGTGCATTTTAACAGTAATTCCCTGGACCTGTTCGAGGCAGTGCGCAAAAGCATGGCAATGCTGGAAGGCTCCTATGCGATTGCGGTTATGAGTAAGAAGTATCCGGATACGCTGATAGCTGCCAGGAAAGACAGTCCCCTGATAGTGGGGATTGGAGACAATGCATTTTTCACATCTTCTGATGCCACGGCTTTTGTGGCCCATACACGTGACGTTATTTTTGTGGATGACCGGGAAATCGTGAAGATCACTCCTGAAAAGGTGGAGTTCTATGATATGGACGGTCGGGTCCTAGAAAAGGAAGTTTCCACCATCGACTGGGATGTGGAGGCTGCAGAAAAGAGTGGTTATGCACATTTCATGCTCAAGGAGATTCATGAGCAGACACGTTCCCTCCAGAAGACCTTTGCAGGCAAATTGGCTGAGCTGGAAGGTAATGTCCGGTTAACTGAGCTGAATCTTACGGATGAACAGATCAGAAATATTGGCAGGGTGGAGATCATTGCCTGTGGCACATCCTGGAATGCGGGATTGTTCGGCAAATACCTGCTGGAAACTCTGGCAGGGATGCATACCGATGTCAGTGCTGCCTCTGAGTTTCGGTACCGAGATCCGGTGATGGATGAAAATGTTCTCACGATTGCAATCACCCAGTCAGGGGAGACGGCCGATACCCTGGCTGCGATCCGGAATGTGGTACAGTATGAATCAAGTACCATCGCGATAACCAATGTTGTGGGTAGCACCATTACGAGAGAGGCGGAGAATGTAGTATATACCCATGCTGGGCCTGAGATCGGTGTGGCTGCGACCAAGACCTTCACGGCTCAGTTGATCGCTCTCTATCTGCTGGCAATCTATATGGGCAGAAAACGTAACTATCTCCTGCCTGACGAGGCGAAGGATGTCATCAAGGCACTAAAGGAATTACCCGGGCACGTGCAGCAGGTACTGAACCAGAGGGATCAGATCCGCAAAAATGCAGCACTGTATGCTGATTGCCGGGATTATTATTTCATTGGCAGGGGTCTCAATTACCCGGCGGCCCTGGAAGCGGCTTTGAAACTCAAGGAAATATCCTATATTCATGCGGAAGGGTATGCTGCGGGCGAACTGAAACACGGACCCCTGGCCTTGCTGGAGACAGGTACGCCCGTTGTGGCAATTGTTACAAAAAATCGTACCTATGAAAAGATGCTGAGTAATATCAAGGAGGTCAAGGCACGTGGGGCCGAGGTTATTGCAGTGGCCGATGAAGGGGACCGCGAGATAGGCAAGTATGCAGATCTTGTAATTAGGGTACCTTCCACCAATCCCCTGCTATCACCTGTCCTGTCCTCGGTGGCTCTGCAGCTGCTTGCCTATTATACCGCCCTGGAAAAGGGATGCGAGATAGATAAACCGCGCAATCTTGCCAAAAGTGTGACTGTGGAATGAAGGAGTGTATATTTTGAAACTTTTCGGATCATCAGGAATCAGGGGGCTGGCCAATAAGGTAATCGGTCCCAAACTGGCGTTGAATGTGGGTATGGCCGTGGGGACAGTTGCCGATTCAGTTGTGATCGGTAAGGATCCCCGTATCGCTGCGGATATGATCGAGCAGGCTCTGATTGCAGGCCTGTCTGCCACTGGTTGTGAGATTACCCTGGGGGGACTTATGAGTACTCCCACACTGGCTTTTGCCACTGCGGATTATGATTGCGGTATTATGATCACGGCTTCACATAACCCTGCAGAGGACGTGGGAATCAAGTTATGGAATCCCGATGGCATGGCTTTTAATTCGCAGCAACAAAAACGGATTGAACATATTATTGAAAATAACGAGTATGCAACCGTTATGTGGAATGAAGTGGGAGCTGTGAAGTATGAGGAAGGGTTTGTTAAGCGGCATTGTAATGCCATTTTAAGCAGAATGCAACCTTCTCACAAACGCGTGGTTGTGGATTGTGGTTGCGGTGTTGGAAGTACGATCACTCCTTATTTACTCAGGCAACTGGGTTGTGAGGTAATTACATTGAACTGCCAGCCTGATGGGTATTTCCCGGCACGCAGTCCCGAACCCGCGGAAAAAAACCTGGGTCAACTTATCAAGGCTGTGGTGGCGTTTGAAGCGGATATCGGGATTGCCCATGACGGCGATGCGGACCGGATGATGGTCGTGGATGAGCAGGGTAACTTTGTCTCAGGGGATGAATTGCTTGCCCTGTTTGCCCTGCAGGATAAACAGGAAAAAGTTGTGGTGCCTGTGGATACTTCCATGATAGTGGATGATGCGCTTGGGGATACCGAGGTGCTGCGCTGCAGGGTTGGGGATGTATATGTGGCAGAACAGATCAAGGCTTCAGGGGCTTATTTTGGAGGTGAGCCGTCAGGCAGCTGGATCTTCCCGGACGTATCGTATTGTCCCGATGGTATCTATGCAGCAGCCCGGATTGTGAATTTGATCGAAGACAGCTCTCTGTCCGGGATGGTTGCGGATCTGCCTCATTATACCACCCGCAGGGGTACGATTGAATGTCCTGAGGATAGGAAGGAATCTGCGATGGACCAGATCAAACAATCCCTGGAAATAATGGGAAGTGTTACTACCATAGATGGTATACGGGTGGATATGGAAAACGGCTGGATGCTTGTGCGTCCCTCCGGTACCGAGCCGAAAATTCGTATCACTGCTGAGGCCCGGGAGGATGTGGATGAATTGTTTGATAAAACTATGCGTATTGTAAGGAGTGCAATACAGTGAAAGCGGTTATTCTGGCAGCGGGACAGGGGACAAGAATGCGTCCTTTAACGGACAGGCGACCCAAGGTAATGCTGCCCATCGGGAACAAACCCATACTGGAACATATCATTGATGAGGCTGTGGATGCCGATATCCGGGAATTTGTGATCGTTACCGGTTATATGGAAAATTCCATCCGGGAATATTTCGGCGACGGTTCGCAGAAAAATGTGAGTATCGATTACGTTCTCCAGGAGAAACAGAATGGGACGGGACATGCCATCGGCTGTGCTGAAGAGTATGTGGATGACAGTTTCATTGTGCTTAACGGGGATATGCTGATAAGTTCTGTCCAGATTAAAAATTTGATCGACAGAGATGAAGATGCAGTCTTAACAGTCAAGGAAGTGGAAGATCCCTGTAACTTTGGAGTTATTTGTACTGCCGGGGCAAAAGTGACCCAAATTGTGGAAAAACCCGAAAACCCCCCGACCAATCTGGCCAATGCGGGAATCTATCTATTTCCGCAATCGATATTTGATTACATTCGTAGAACCCCTGAATCACCTCGTGGAGAAATTGAGATTACGGATTCCATACAGATGCTGATCGATGCAGGGGCCAGTGTGGGTTATGAAATATTCAGGGATGTATGGATCGATATCGGCAGACCCTGGGATCTGCTTGCTGCCAACAAGCATGTGTTGGCCGAAATTGCCGGCAATATTGAGGGAGAAGTGGAACGCAATGCCACCTTAAAAGGTGGGGTTGTCGTGGGGGAAGGTACGGTTATCCGTAACGGTGCCTACATCATAGGCCCTGTGGTCATTGGGAAGAACTGTGATATAGGACCTAACTGTTTTATCCGGCCGTCCACTGCTATCGGGGATAATGTGCGTATCGGTAATGCCGTAGAAATCAAGAATTGTGTGGTAATGGATGGAACCAATATCGGACACCTGAGTTATGTGGGTGATAGCATGATCGGGCAGGATTGTAATTTCGGAGCCGGGACCAAGGTTGCCAATCTCAGGCATGACGGGCGCACTATTCGGGTTATGGTCAAAGGGGAAAAGGTGGATTCAGGTCGGCGCAAACTCGGAGTTATCATGGGGGATGATGTGCATACCGGCATCAATACCTGTATCAATGTGGGTTGTGTGCTTAAAACGGGCAGGTGTACGGGATTGGGGGAAGTTGTGAAATGATGATTACCAAGAAGAGTAGTTGAATCTGACTATAGTTAGATTTGACTACTCTTTGAAATTTCAGGCATTGCAGGTCAAAACCCTCTTTTGAGGATGGGAGATTGTTGACAAAATATACTTATTATTATGATGTATCCAAAATTGTGAATGACAATGCAAACGAATTCATGGGATCAATAATCCATTTGAACTTGCACAGGCTTTGGCTCTTTTTCCAGGGGAGAACAAACCGAAGATAGTGATATCATCAATCTCCTCCATCATCGCCCCCATCATCTGCATCATCGTTTCCCAGATAGTAACCATCATGCAGGTCTGCCTGATGATACTTGTCCACATGCTTTTTTCCCCTTTTCCTTTTAGAAATTATCCTATTTCTCCAGAACTCATATCCAAAATTTTGTTCGAAATCCTGTCTGGGTAGCCTGGCGACAAAATCGTTAAGAAAAGCATCCAGATAACCATAAGCTTCCCTTTCATCCAGAAACCACAGCAGGATTGCAAGTGCGGTCAATCGTGAATTTTCTGAAGTATCTCCCCAGCTAAAGTTTTTATATTCTCCATCGGTCTCTTCCAGTACTTCAGGTGTAAGGGGATTTCCCAGAAGGAATATTTCCCTGGTTTGCCAGTTTCCCTTAATTTCAAGACCCTGTTCGATTACTCTCCTGTGATTGACAGCCTTATCGTCAATGAGTTTGTCAAGTCCATCAATAACACCGTCCAGAACTCTGCCAAGTAATCCCATGCAATCCCTCAGACAATTGATTTAACGACAACCTTTGAACGGAACTCATCCATATCTATCTCATAATTCAGCAGAGATTGTACATCGGTAGTATATGCTTCGACCTGATAGAACGGTTCATCGTCTGAATACATCTGGATCACAATCTTTTCTGCATGAGGAGCAATTTCCACAGCAGTACCCATCATATAAAACCAGGAAAGGAGTGAATCCGCCTGTGAACGTACAGGAGGCTGTTCATAAGCCATGAGCACATAGTCATCGGTGACTTTCACACTGGCTTTTTCGAAACCACTGAAAGCAAGGGTCTCGTAGATCTTCATACTCTGGGCCCTGTATTCAGAAGCAGTGCTATCGGCAACAGGGTCCCATTCATCGATATCTATGTCAGGTGATGATTCACTACCATCATCTCCGCCCGTAAACAAGAGCAGAATAAACAGGATAAATATGCCTGCAATTATCTTTTTTATCATAAGTCATACACCTCCCCGTCATTATAAACAACGGAAGGATTGGAATACTTCACAACCTGGCAATTGTCCCAGCTCCAGGGTTTCCAGGAAGTTTTATCCATTATAGCCACATCGCCTATAGGATTGCCTTCAAAATCTGTCGGTATGTAATAGGTCTGGCCCTTTATGGTGGATTTTACCCAGAAATCCGGTGAAAGGGTTTTTTCATCTCCTTTATCGTCTTTGTATTTGAAATTGTAAACAGGCCCATCACTGGTCTCAATTCTTTCCCCATACTTATCCAAGAATGCATTCGGTGTCTTTGTACCGATAGCACCACTGGTAATCTGGCCCTGCCTGAAATCACTGTTTGAAACAGCATCATCGATGGCAGGCATGACCATTACTGTCTTTTCAACTAATTCTGATCCTTTTTCGACCAGTTTACCGACGACTGGGATGTCGCCTCCTAGCTTTTGGCCCGCCTTGGCAAGCCCATAAAGAGCTTTTGTGGTTGTACCAGCTGAACCTTTAAGCTGGCTCAGTTTCTTTGTATCATCAGATACCTGCTTGATTTCTTCAACTTTTTCTTTGACCATGTTCAGGTTATCTACATCATTCACAAGTTTGGCAAAATTTGAATTCTCATAATCTTCAGAAAAATAAGTTGCAGCCTGCTGGCCGGATTTGATATTTTTAACCAGGTCTCTGTCATCTTTTGAGAGTTTTTCTTTTTGCAGGACTTCCTGTATCTTTGCTGCAACTTTTTCTTCGCCTTCATACCTCTCCTCACGCTGCAGGGATACTTCTCCATCAATGCCAAACATGAAATCATCATCAAAGGTATCTTTAATGAGTTTATCATTAAGAACAGGGTCCTGTTCAGAAGATACATCTATTTCCTGAGCCGGTATTTCACCTGTATATTCAAAGCCGATTCTTAATGCATTTATACCTATGGAATAAGTTTCCATCTCTGCCATGAAATTATCGTCCAGCAAATAAGTACCCATGATCTGCTGATACTGCAACACATCTTCCCTGGAGATGTCCTCAACTGAGACAGTACCTTTTACCTCGACTACATTTTCTTCTTCAAGGATATCCATGTACTTTTCAATCTGCTCAACATCAATTTTCACAGATTCAACTGTTTCGGGTGTTTCATTTCCTGTTGGAGGCGAATTTTCAATTATTTCTTCTTCCTTTTGTTCAGTGGATTCAACTGGTGCAGTTTCATTATCATCTACAGGTGACACATCGCTTGATGTCCTTGCATCTTCTCCAATAGCTCCGCTTTCCACGGAGAGTCGCACAAGTTCATTAAAAACCCATTCAGATACAGGACGTATTTCTTCTACAGGCAGATTGTAACCGTCGACTGTTATATAGATGATTTTTCCATCCGGGCTCGGAGCTTTGATCTCAGCGCCGCTTGATACCACCTGATTGGAAAATTCCCCAATATCAACCCTGTCATCAAGGGACCAGTAATCCAGGGATTGCATTTCACCTTCAATCATCTGGTCGCCAGTAAAGGCATAAATATACCCATACCTGTCATCGGCTCCCTCATACCATATCCCACGGTCATCCATGGTGGTTTCAAGCTCCTGTGCAATCTCAATTACCAGAGCCTCATGGTCTTCTGCAGCAGAATTGGAATATTCGGCTGCTGCTGTGCCTGTAATACAAATTAAAAATAAACTAATAAATATTATATTGAAGATTTTCATATAAAATTATATGCTCAATTACTATATACATTTTTACCCCTCAATACACTGTAATTTCAAGGATTTAGAAAAGTATTGAGGCTTGCTCAAAGAAAACGTTTTGAATTTTAGTTAGTGGGCTATTTACAGAATTCATGTATCAGTGGTTTTAGTTCCTCTCATAATGCTGTAACCATCATTTCATCAGTACTGGTGGTTCTTACATTAAAATTTCAGAAAACAATAAGGGATTCAGGGATTCCTTTTGAAAAATAAGCTAACTATTGATTTTTCAGACATGGATCTTGTGGATATATCGAATTAAAACAATTTCAAAAAGAAAACATGACTATAAATAGAAAGGTTTATGTATATATGGCCTGTTGCGTATACATCGAATAACGTTCCACAAAGGAACTTGAAAATAATTCATCAATACAAACAGGTGTGAAAACAATGAAAGTGGTAGGTTTTGTAGGCAGTCCACGCAAGGACGGTAATACAGATGTCCTCGTACAGCAGGTACTTGATGGTGCCTCCGAGAACGGGGCTGATGTCAGGAAATTCAATATAAATGAGATGGATTTCACCGGATGCCAGGCATGCGGCTACTGTAAAGTCCATGAAAGATGCAAACTTGAAGACGACATGGATAAGGCCCTGGACGCAATAATCGAGGCTGATGGCATTGTTTTTGGCTCACCCATCTATTTCGGCCAGTTCACGGGTCAGGCACGTTCATTCATCGACAGGTTCTATTCTCTTATCAACCCGGATTTTTCTCCACGTATAAATGCCGGCAAAAAACTTGTATTGGTGGGTTCCCAGGGATTTCCGGAAAAGAACCAGTACAAACCGGTATTTGATGAATTCGGTGGACTGATGAACCAGTTTTTCGGGATGGAAAATAAGAATACATTGCTTGCTGCGGGTTATTATGAACCGGGTGCAGTGAAGGACAACACCGAATTAATGGATGAAGCAAAAACCTCTGGAAAAACTCTGCTTGAATAAGGTTCAAAATTAAAAAAGGAAGACCCGGGGAATAACAAATGATACCTAACTACAATTACAAACCAGGGATATATTACCTTTCAACTTTTATCGTAACCTATATTCTCTGGTTCTCGGGAGCTTATGCAAGTTTTCAGGATGATCTGAGCGGTCTGTATATGCTTCTAATGCTCCCCGGGCTCATGGCACCCTTTCTTATATCGCTTGTTATGATTTTCAGGTCTAAAAATGCAGATCTGAAAAAGGATTTTGTTAACAGGCTGACGAATATCAGATTAATACGTCCCGGAATTCTGCCTGTTTTCTTTCTGATAATGCCTCTCTCAGTTGTGGTATCTATTTTCATTTCCCTGTTCTTCGGAGGATCGATGTCACAATTTCAGCTGGCTGAAGGTTTCTCTTTCTCTACTGGCTTTGTTCCTGTTCTGTTGCTTCTTTTGCTTGCAGCTGGTTTTGAAGAACTGGGATGGCGAGGTTATGCTTTTGACAGCCTGCAGAGCCGACACACCTATTTCAAGGCATCAGTTATTTTCAGTGTACTCTGGTCTCTCTGGCATTTTCCCCTGATATTTGTGAACAATTCCTATCAGTATGAGATATTCCAGGAAAGTTTCTGGTACGGTCTGAACTTCTTTGTCAGCATCATACCGCTGGGAATGATAATCAGCTGGATATGTATTAAGAACGGCAAAAGTATCATTGCTGCAATTGTTTTCCATTTTATCGTGAATATGTCCCAGGAGATACTGGATATAACCCAAACGACAAAATGTATTCAAACTGCAGTTCTGCTTATTGTAACTATTGCGCTGATTGCATATGATAGGGAAATGTTCTTTTCCAGAGCCCATCTTGGAAAAAGAAGTACTTGAGAATTCATAAAATAAAGGATGGTTATAGGATGACAGATAATTTTCAGGATCAGTATTCTAAATTTCTGTATATTTGGTTTGGCCAGTTCATATCAATAATCGGAACCGGTCTTACTATTTTTGCTCTGGGAGTATATGTATATCAACTAACAGGCACGGCTTCAAGTTATGTCTTTATCCTGATGTGTGCATTCCTGCCTCCTATTTTACTGAAACCTTATGGTGGTATACTTGCCGATCGCCATGATCGACGTATAATGATGGTGTTTGGAGATCTCGGCTCAACCCTGGGCCTTCTTTTCATCTTTTTCATGATGGTTAATGGCAACATAGAACTCTGGCAGGTCTATCTGGGAATATCTGTAAGTTCTATTTTTTCAGCTTTTCAGGAACCGGCTTACAAAGCACTTGTCACTGATCTCTTGGCCAGGGATCAGTATGCTAAAGCAAGCGGGTTGATGCAGCTGGCAAGTTCGGCCCAGTATCTGTTATCTCCATTTCTGGCCGGTGTATTGCTGTCTTTATTAGACATTCAGTTTATATTCCTGATAGATGTTTCCACCCTCCTGATAGCCAGTTTTATTGTTATCTGGATCTGGAAAGTCCTGGGTGAAATTCCTGTTAACCGTCAGCAAGCAAATATCATTGAGGAGTTTAAAGAAGGTTTTCAGGAGTTTTCCAAAAATACAGGAGTGGTGCATCTTGTAATTACCACCATGATAATACTCTTTTTTGTTGGCCTGCTCCAATCTCTCTTTGTCCCAATGCTGCTGAATCTGGAATCAGTTAAAACGGTGGGCATCTCACAATCGCTGTGTGCATCGGGAATGATAATTGGAAGTCTTTTTATCGGGATATTTGGAAGCAGGAGCGGGCATGTGACAATGCTGTCGATTGCTCTTTTCCTGTCAGGTTTATTCTTTGCAGGTCTTGGCCTCTCAGCAAATATAATCCTGATTACCCTGGCTGGATTTTTGTTCTTTGCAATGCTGCCTTTCATCAACACTCCGATCGAGGTTCTGATCAGGACAAATATTGATAATCAAAAACAGGGGCGCGTCTGGTCAATTATCTCAACAACCACTTATGCTGGTTCGATACTTGCTTTTGCTGTAGCAGGTTTTCTGGCAGATGCTCTATTCGATCCCCTGCTGGAAACAGAAGGCCTGCTTGCAGATTCTATTGGATCCTTTATAGGAACCGGAGCTGGCAGGGGAATTGCTTTAATGTTTCTTGTATCAGGCCTGATGATTTCGATCATTTCTCTGTTTATCTGGAAAAATAACCGAATCAAGAGACTGGAAGATGTCGAAATGCAGAACAGTATAGTGCCTTTGCAATTATGATCTTGAAACTGGAAAGTTGGGCTTTCCAAAATCCAGATGAAGGGCAAATCTCCACTTTTTCAGTGTTTCCAGAAAGCAGGTGTTAGCAGCACCATTACTGTAAATACTTCTAGTCTGCCTATCCACATGTTCAGGGTAAGAACCAGCACCCCGAAGTCGGGAAAAGTTCCGATATTCCCCATGGATCCCACAAGTCCAAGCCCGGGTCCGACATTTCCCAGGGTTGCAATTAGAATAATTAAAAGATAGAATCTGAACTCTTCATCTTTTATCAGGCTTGTCTTATCAGAAAAGATGGTTTGTAATGCAGGGCAATGTTGGTTGCGCCAAGGAACATGAAAATTAAGAAGATACCTCTTACGATAGGGTTATCCCAACTTTGACAGTCAAAAGTAATAATAGTGTTCTTAGCTTTGCTGTATTCGGTAAAAATGCAACAAAAACTAAGAACATATGAGATAATTCCTAACAAGAATATATGCTTTCCTATCGGAACTGTCTTGGCTGTAAACCAACTTTAC
>JASMTL010000192.1:0-4157 GCA_041694315.1 Methanosarcinaceae archaeon
GAAGACATCATAGATGATCTCAAAACAGGCAGGGATGATGGTGCACTGATCCTTGATTTTGAAAAACTCGGTGAAGTTGCCCCCAGACTTGCAAAGGAAATGTCAAAAATACGCAAGGAAAAAGGTGTCTTGTCCCTACCTACCGAAGAGGAGTTCAACGAACTTACCTCCAGATGTGTACATTGCCTTACATGTGAACTCGAATGTCCGACAAACCTGCCAATCAGCGATGCCATGACCGCTGCTGAAGAAGGTGACCTCAGGCCTTTCGAAATACTTCATGACAAATGTGTAGCCTGTGGCAGATGTGAGCAGGCATGTCCAAAGGATATACCTGTCCTCAATGTAATTGAAAAGGCATCCCAGAGAGTAATCCGGGAAGAAAGGGGCAAAGTTCGTGTCGGACGTGGCCAGATAAGTGACCCTGAAATCCGTGAAGAAGGCGTCAATCTTGTTATGGGTACCACACCCGGTATCATTGCAATGGTTGGATGTTCAAACTATCCGGATGGAACAAAAGACCTGTATCGGATAGCCGATGAAATGTTGAGGCGTAACTATATTGTCCTGATGTCGGGATGTTCTGCAATGGACCTTGGCATGTATCAGAACGATGACGGGGAGACCCTTTACGAGAAATATCCGGCAAAGTTCCAGAAAGGAAATCTCATCAACGTGGGCTCATGTGTTTCCAATTCCCATATCACAGCTGCTACCATAAAAGTTGCCGCAATCTTTGCGCAACGTAACATTACAGGAAACTACGAAGAGATCGCCGATTATATCCTGAATCGTGTTGGAGCGGTTGGCGTAGCATGGGGAGCATATTCCCAGAAAGCATCTTCAATTGGAACCGGCTGCAACAGGCTTGGAATTCCTGTAATCCTTGGTCCTCACGGTTCAAAATACCGCAGAGCACTCATAGGCAAACCCTATGAAGAAGATAAATGGAAGGTCCTGGATGCAAGAAACGGGGAAACAATGGATATCCCGCCAGCTCCGGAGTTCTTGCTGACAACCGCAGAAACCATTGATGAAATGATGCCTATGCTTGCCAAGAACTGTATCCGTCCAAGTGACAACAATATGGGCAGAATGATCAAACTTACGCATTATATCGAACTCAGTGAAAAATACCTTGGAATAATCCCTGATGACTGGCACAAGTTTGTCAGAAACGAAACCGATCTGCCACTTGCAAGACGTGAAGAATTGCTGAAGAAACTTGAACAAGAGCTGGGATGGGAAATAGACTGGAACAAAAAGAAGATTTTGTCCGGACCTACCAGTAAATTGGATGTTTCGGCCCAACCCACCAACGTGAAAAGATTGTGTAAGGAGGCTTAAGAATGGTTGATGTGTCAAAAAACCTGAAGGTCTACACAACATATGGGCCTAAAACTGCCAGGGGTACAAAGCCCTCAATTGTAGCAAAGATGATCGAAAAAGCGAAAAGGCCCCTCTTTGTTGTTGGTTCTGAGGTTTTGGAAGAAGAACTCCTTGCCCGGGCAAAAGCAATAGCAAAGAAAGGTATCCCTGTAGCTGCTACCGGGCATTCCATAAAGGGATTTGTCGATGAAGACGGAGTGGATGCAAAATACATCAACATCCATTTCCTTGGTACTTTTCTTTGTGACCCAAAGTGGGCCGGATTGGATGATAACGGATGTTATGACCTTATAATCCTGCTTGGGCATAAGAAATATTATATTAATCAGGTTCTTTCAGGGCTGAAGAATTTTTCAGACCTGAAAACAATTAACATAGGAAGACATTATACCCAGAATGCTACCCTGTCTTTTGGTAATACTACACCTGAAGTACATCTGGAAGCACTGGACGAACTTATTGATAACCTTTGAATTTTAAAGAGGGAGGATATTAAGAATGGCTGAAGATTTTCCTTTTGAAATTTCTCCAATGTTTGAAGGAGAAAGAATCAGAAAAAATGACATGTACGTGGAACTTTCAGGTCCCAAATCCATTGGTTTTGAACTTGTAAAGGCAGCTGAGATGGATGACGTGGTAGACGGCAAGTTTAACATGATCGGTCCGGACATCCAGGATATGGAAGAGGGAGGAAGATACCCTTTTGCCATGATATACAAGATTGCCGGGGAACTCGTGGAAGAAGACCTTGAATCCATTGTGGAAAGAAGGAACCACGATTTCCAGAATTACATACAGGGGCTTATGCACCTGAACCAGCGTTATGATGTGTGGGTTCGTTTAAGCAAAGAGGCTGTGGAGAAAGGGGTTACCTCCTTCGAATCCATTGCACAGGCAATAATGATGCTTTTCAAGAACGAACTCCCTTTCATAGAGAAGGTGGAAGCCACCTATATCACGGATAAGGATGAGATTGAAAAGCTCATGGATGAAGCAAAGGCCAAGTACAAGGCCAGGGATGACAGAACACGCAACCTCCATGATGAGGATGTCGACACCTTCTACGGATGTACCCTCTGTCAATCCTTTGCACCATCCAATGTCTGTGTAATAACCCCGGACAGGATATCGCTATGTGGTGCTATCAACTGGTTTGACGGCAGGGCAGCCGCCAAGGTTGACCCTGAAGGACCTCAATTCGCAATACCTAAAGGGGATGTAATTGATGAAGAATCCGGTGAGTATACCGGTGTTAACGAGACTGCAAAGTCCCTTTCAAGCGGGGAATATGACCGGATAAAACTACACTCATTCTTTGAATATCCACATACATCCTGTGGATGTTTCGAAGTTGTAGGTTTCTATATACCCGAGGTTGACGGTATAGGATGGGTTGACAGGGACTTTACAGGAGCCGCACCAAACGGACTCCCATTCTCTACAATGGCCGGCCAGACAGGAGGAGGCAAACAGATCAGCGGATTTTTGGGAATTGGTATAAATTATTTCCGTTCCCCTAAATTCATCCAATCTGACGGCGGATGGGAACGTGTGGTCTGGATGCCAAAACATCTCAAGGACCGTGTAGCTGATGATATCCCGGCTGATATGGCAGACAAGATTGCAACTGAAGAGGATGTATCGGAACTGGAAACCCTCAGAGACTTCCTGAAGGAAAATAATCATCCAATTGTCAATAGATGGGAAAAGGAAGAAGAGGAAGAGGCTGCAGAGGAAGAGGAGACTCCACAGCAAGCCGCCCCCGCCATGCAGATGCCTTCGTCCATGCCAATGAATATGCCAGCCATGTCCGGTTCCGGAAGTGGCGGTGTAAAAGTCATTCTCAAGAATGCAAAGGTGTCTGTTGATAAGATAATCATTAAGAAGAACGAGTAATACAGAGGTTTCTCTGTGACAAAAATCATTGCGATTACAGGTAAAGGCGGCACCGGGAAGACGGCCATAACGACTCTTCTCATGCGCCACCTGACAAAAAGTGAGAATGTTGTCCTGGCAATAGATGCTGATCCGGATACCAATCTCCCGGAAACCCTGGGATGTGAGGTGGATCGTACCATCGGTGACATCAAGGAATACATGATGAATGAAAGGGACAACATGCCACCCGATATCAACAAGGAATCGATATTCGAATCCAAGATATACGAGACACTCAACGAGTTACCTGACTATGACCTGCTGGTTATGGGAAGACCCGAAGGATCAGGTTGTTACTGCTATGTAAACAATCTGCTGCGTGGGATCATGGACCGCCTGACCGAAAACTATGACGTGATTATCATGGACATGGAAGCAGGTCTTGAACATTTCAGCAGGAAGACCATCAGGAATATCGATGATCTTCTGGTAGTTACCGATGGTTCCCGAAGGGGAATGAGGACTGCCGAAAGAATCAGTGAACTTGTGCATGAGCTGGAAACAGACGTGGGCAATATCCATGTAGTCGCAAACAAAGTCACAGAAGACAATAGAGAACAGATCCAGAAAACTGCGAATGAACTTGGCCTAAAATTAATAGGCCTTGTTCCAACGGATGAAAAGATTGCAGAGAGAGATCTCGCAGGGGAAACTCTCTATGATCTTCCAGAAGACTCGAAAGCCGTTATCGAAGTTGAAAGAATCGCAGCAAAACTTGGATTGCAATAAATATAACCGGATGGTGGAAGTGGAATGTCAGATAAACTCAAACTTTCAGACCTTAATAGTATCTTAAAAGACCTCGATGTGGAATCCCTGGAAGGGGTTAC
>JASMTL010000193.1:0-2932 GCA_041694315.1 Methanosarcinaceae archaeon
GAATGATCAAAGCTCATTGGAGTCGGCAAATTCGATAAGGGCCTCTCCCAGCTGTCTTGCATATTTGGGATTGAGATTAAAACGACCCCGTTTCTGGCCTCCTCTTTCCTTTGCAATTTCCACATATTCTTTTTCATACTTTTCACTGGTTTCCAGTGAGATGGTAAGATACCACCCTCCACCCATTTTTATTTCATGATACGCTGCTTCAACATCCTCAAATGAATCTTCATCCATAGTTATCACCTGATTTTTATCGTAGTTGTTTTACTGGTATAACTTGTTTGTGCACTGCCGTTGCGACAAGTGCACCTGAAATCCCGGCGTTTTCAAGTTCTGCAATATCTGCCATATCCCGCACACCACCCCCCAGCAGAAGGGGATGACGGGATATTTTAGCAAGATGGGAAAGCATATCAATGTCCATCCCTGAAGAGGTGCCTACACGGTCCAGATCAAGGTAAATTATGTCTTTCAAGGGTAAATCATTGAGCATTTCTATTGCCCGATCAGGATTTTCAGGGATATCCGATGATTTAGACAATAGTTGACCATTTTTGCGATCAATGCTCACACTTATGCGGCCCGGATACCGGCCTGCCAGGTTCCTGATCACATCCATTGAAGCCGTTTCAGTGCCCAGCACCAGAGTATCGGCAATTCGCAGCCATTTATCCGCATCCTCCTGTCTGTCTACACCAGCGTCCAACATGACATTAGATGTGGATGAAAGGGATTTTAGTTCATCAATATTTGCTTTGTTTTCCCCTTCCCCCTGCAGGATATTGAGGTCGGCAATATAGACTTCCCGCGGATTGAGAGCTTCTATTATACCACAGGGACTGGAAGTTTCACATACCTGGCTGGATAGATGAACCGCCTGGTAGTTTTTCCGGTCACCTCCCCGGGCATGGACTGCAATACCATTATATATATCTAACACAAAGACAATTCGAAACATATTTAATATGACACTTTATTCCATCCTATAAAAAAGAGGCCATTACATGAAACTGCTGGTTAGTCCTATTAATAGCGAAGAAGCAATCGCCGCCCTAAAAGGCGGTGCAGATATAATCGATGTCAAAAATCCAAAGGAAGGCTCTCTTGGTGCCAATTTCCCGGGAGTGATCAAAGAAGTAAAGGAAACTGTAGGAAACCAAAAACCCATCAGTGCCGCCCTGGGGGATTTTAACTACAAACCCGGCACCGCTGCCCTTGCTGCCTATGGTGCAGCAGCTGCAGGTGCGGATTATGTAAAAATCGGCCTGTATGATATCCAGACCGAGGAACAGGCCTAGGAGATGCTTGCCGGAATTACTGAAGCTGTCAGGACAATGGACAATGTTGCGAAAGTTGTCGCATGTGCATATTCCGATTATGCGAGGATCAATTCCATCGACCCGGCCCTCTTACCGGCAATCGGTGCAAAAGCAGGAGTTGACCTGGTCATGGTTGATAC
The DNA here is from genome assembly GCA_041694315.1 of Methanosarcinaceae archaeon. Taxonomy (GTDB): domain Archaea; phylum Halobacteriota; class Methanosarcinia; order Methanosarcinales; family Methanosarcinaceae; genus Methanohalophilus. The sequence goes on from JASMTL010000193.1 coordinate 1,463, forward strand.
GGGAGTAAAAGACGGACGTTCCACCTTCGAGTTTCTCAATGAAGCACAGCTTAAGGATTTCGTTGAGAAAGCACATGCAAATGGACTGGAGACGGCTCTGGCAGGCAGTATCAAATTCGAGGATATAGAAGCAATAAAGGCCATCAAGCCGGATATCCTGGGTGTCAGGGGTATTGTCTGTGGGGGGGACCGTAGTACATCCATCAAGCAGGAACTTGTAGAACAGCTTCACGCCCGCCTTGGCTAATTTTTTTTATTACGCTCGTGAATCCCTGCTTGACATATAGACAAACTTTTTTAAACAGCAGGGATATTTTATATTATACTTTTTTAGCGGGGAGGTAACATGTTGAGACAGAGGTTTATAATGGATACCACCGGGCTTACCGACATTCAGGCCCGCCAATCACTGGGACAGGATACCATCTGCGCAGGTATGAAAGATATTCTGGACCTGATAGCCGATGCCCGGCTGCATCTCCAGATCAGCTGCTATGTCCCTTTCCCTTCTGTTTATAATGAACTTCAGGAATTTACCAATAACAATAACTGTGACCCTGAAGTAGTGGCAAAGATCGATACCTGGCTTGTCAAGAAAACCCCTGACAGGTATGAGGTACAGATCCCCTCTCGCATCTTCCACGAATACGTATCCTACATGAGGGAGAGGATTAACAAAGGCATGAATGTGGCAGAGGAAGCAATACGTGAGGCTTCCCGCGAATGTCTTATCCAGAATTCACAGGCAGAAACCAAACATATGGTGGAAAAGGATATCGATCGCGAAGTAGTGGGTCCCGTTGTGGGCAAATTCCGCAACAAATATCGCTCAGCCCTGCGTTACGGAATACTGGACAGTGCACCGGATATCGATGTGCTACTGCTGGCAAAAGAACTTGATGCAGCCGTAGTTGCCAAGGATTACGGGATTCAGAAATGGGCCGAACAATTGGGAGTGAGGTTTGTTCCCGCCGAAACATTTCCCCGGATGTTGCAGGAATATCTCAGACATACATCCCGTTAAGCACCTGCCACAAAGGCAAACAATGCCATGAACATAGCCAGTTTGAAGCGTTTGGAGGAAAGGGCCGGGTCATTTTTCAGCACTGCATAGACACCCGCTATAAAAAGAAGGTCAGCAATACCCACCAGAGGAAGGTAATATTCACCCAGCATGGAATTCAGGTAAGGGTAAGGGCTGGCAGCAATACCTATCAGGGCAAGAGACGAAGCTACAAAGCCTGCCTGTTTTTTCCCGATGAGAATGGGAAGAGTGGTTGCTCCTGCTTTCCTATCTCCCTCCATATCCTCGATATCCTTCACAATTTCACGTGCAATTGTCGCCAGAGTTGCAAGCAGGAATAATACCGACAGGGCATACAATCCTTCTATCCCAAATATAGCGGCACCGAAAAGAAAAGTGGAACCTGTCAGGTAACCCACCGCAGCATTGCCAAAAAAGGGAGTAGT
>JASMTL010000194.1:0-8948 GCA_041694315.1 Methanosarcinaceae archaeon
AACAGGTGAAATTACCGGCACAGTCGAATTCATAAAGGATATTACAGATCACAAACGTGCTGAGGCAGAACTTGCAGAAGCCAGGCTTCATGCCAGGGAAGTAAGCAAAACCAATTCTGAATTAAAGGCCAATTTAAGCCATGAACTGAGAACTCCATTAGGTAACATAATTGGTTTTGCCCAGATGCTTCGAAATGATATATATGGAAAACTCAATCCGAAACAGCAAAAGCACACTCAAGGTATACAAAAAAGTGCTGAACAGTTGATGGATTTAATTGACGATATTCTGGAAATATCAGATGTTGAAGCAGGTAAAATGGAACTAAATATTGAGATGGTTTCCATTGATGAGTTACTCAATGATAATTTAAAACTCCTTAAACCTTTTGCAGAGGACAGGAATATTGAAATAACTATCGATATGCCTGAATACATCCCGGAAATAAGTGTGGACAAAGTAAAAATCAAGCAGGCAATGTATAACCTCATCTTCAATGCAATACACTTTACCCCTGAAGGAAGAAATGTACATATCAGTATCGAATGCAGCAGTTATGACCTGAGGTTTGAAGTAAATGATTCCGGAATCGGCATTTCACCGAGCCATTTGAAAGAATTGTTCAGGCCTTTCAAAGAAATATATTCCGAATCCGGAATGAAACCACATGACAGTATCCTGGGCCTTTCACTTGCTAAAGAGTATATAGAACTGCATGGCGGAGAGATAAAAGTGGAAAGTAAACCCGGAGCAGGAAATACCTTTATATTCACAATTCCAATCCAACCCATTTAATGTGACGAAATGTAAACGATAGAGTTCCATTCTAATTCCTTTTTACCTGTGAAACCTATATATGCGAATACCTAGTATTCTGGAATAAATTAAGCACGGCAGGCGTTAAAAATGACATTGATGGATGAAGCAAAGAAGGGAAACATTCCCCCTCAAATACATAAGGTTGCAGAAAAAGAGGGTATTGATCCCGAAATAGTAAGAAAGTATGTTGCAAATGGGCTTATTACTATCCCAAAAAATGTGTTGAGAGAAACATCCCCCAAAGCCATCGGAAAATGCATGGGTGTCAAGGTCAACGCCAATATCGGAACCTCAAGAGATTTTGTCGATGTGGAAGATGAAGTTAAAAAGGCAGAAACTGCTGTCAGGTACGGGGCAGACAGCATAATGGACCTCTCCACAGGAGGAGACCTTGATTCCACCCGCAAACGTCTCATGGAAGCAGTAGATGTACCCTTTGGTACAGTGCCAATCTATCAGGCGGCTTCATCCCAAAAAACTGTAGTTGATATGACATCCGATGATATCATCAATGCTGTGCGCAAACATGCAGAAGATGGTGTCGATTTTGTGACAATCCATGCAGGAGTAAACCAGAACGCTTTGCAACGCCTCCGTAAAGGAGAGAGGGTGATGGATGTTGTCAGCAGGGGAGGCTCGTTTACGATTGCCTGGATGATCCACAATGAACAGGAAAATCCCCTCTACAGTGAATTTGACTACCTGATAGAGATAGCAAGAGAATATGATATGACCCTGAGCCTGGGTGACGGAATGCGTCCAGGTTGTATCCATGATGCCTCGGATAATGCAAAATTCATGGAATTCATAACCCTGGGTGAACTTGTAAAAGAGGCACGTAAATCCAATGTCCAGACCTTTGTGGAAGGACCCGGCCATGTGGCAGCTGACGAGGTACAGCTGAGTGTGCAAAGCATGAAACAATTATGCCATGGAGCTCCCCTCTACCTGCTTGGACCACTGGTCACGGATATTGCACCCGGCTATGACCATATTACAGGTGCAATCGGCGGAACTATTGCCGGCATGTCTGGAGCGGATTTCCTGTGCATGACCACCCCTGCAGAACATCTTGCCCTTCCCACTGCAGACGATATCCGGGAGGGAGCAATTATCACAAAGATAGCAGCACATGCTGCCGATCTTACACGGCATGGACGACGTGAAAAGGCAAGACAAACAGACCTCCGTATGGCAAAGGCCAGACGTGACCTCGACTGGGAGAAACAATTTAACATTGCAATTGACAGTGAAAAGCCTGCTGAGATCCGTCAGAGTCGCAAGACGGGAAGTGATGCATGTTCCATGTGCGGTGAACTCTGTGCCCTGAAAATCGTACAGGATGCCCTGAAAGATAATAATTAATAACAGGGCTACAATTTTTTATTTATGAAAATCACAGTGCTTGTGGACAATAATACCCTGATAGACAATTATTTTGAAGGCGAACCTGCTCTTTCCTTTTTAATCGAAGAAGGTGGAAAAACAGTTCTTTTTGATGCCGGTTATTCAGGTTTGTTCCTGAAAAATGCCGCTCTAATGGAAATAGATCCTGCAAGATTGGATTATGTAGTATTATCCCATGGGCATCTGGATCATACGTGGGGATTAACCGAACTAATAAAGTATTACACAACCCGGCGATTCCAGGGTAAACCGGTACATAATCCCACTCTCTTGTGCCATCCCCTTGCTCTGACACCTACTATTTTTGAAAATACAACACATATCGGCAATATCATAAACGATGAAGTTCTCAAAAAATACTTTGACCTGAATTTAACAACAAAACCCTTCTGGATTACTGAAAACCTTGTTTTTTTGGGTGAAATTCCCCGACAACTGGAATTTGAAACCAGAGAGGCAATTGGGGAAAAGCAAAATCCAGGAGAAACCATACCAGACGAAATGTATGATGATTCGGCACTTGTGTGGTGCTCGGATGAAGGAATTGTCATCATAACAGGCTGTTCCCATTCGGGGATTTGCAACATAACTGAATATGCAAAAAGGGTCTGTAAAAATGATACAGTTATTGATATTATAGGCGGATTTCACCTTGTATCTACTTCTAAACAGCGACTGCAAAAAACAGCAGAATATCTAGACCAGAAAAATGTAAAAGATATCCATCCCTGTCATTGCACTGATCTTGAAGCAAAGATATTCCTTTCCGGATATTGCAATGTAAGAGAAATTGGGGTCGGTTCAACTTTAAAATTTTAACTTTTTCTTTTCATATCTGAATATATTGGGAATAACTCGTCTATAGATCGTAACTTATATATGCAACATTGCCATAGTCTAACCTGTCTAAAAATAGACATGCCTTGCTATAATGTTGAGGTGTGAATATATGAATCAACCTGAAAAAAAAAACAAACCACCATGTAACCCTGCTATTGAAACTATAGGCCTGATCAAAAGTTACAGGCTTGCTGATCAGGAAATCCCGATATTACACGGACTTGATCTCACAATAAACCGCGGGGAATTCGTGGCGATTATGGGTCCTTCAGGTTCCGGGAAAAGTACACTTATGAATATGCTTGGTTGCCTTGACAGGCCCACAATGGGAGAGGTACGGATTAATAATCGTAACATAAGTGAACTTTCTGATAGTGAAATCGCAAAACTGCGAGGGTTGGAAATCGGTTTTGTCTTCCAGAATTTCAATCTTATTTCCCGTATGAATGCTCTTGAAAATGTGCTGCTTCCGACCTACGAGAACAGCAAAGACAACGTGGATCCGGAAAAAAGAGGCGTTGAACTTCTTGAACTCGTTGGGCTGGGAAACCGGATGGATCACAAACCTTCCGAGATGTCAGGAGGCCAATGCCAGAGGGTTGCCATAGCACGTTCACTCATCAATAACCCCTCTATAATTCTTGCCGATGAACCCACAGGCAATCTGGATTCGAAAACCAGTCTGGAAATAATGAATCTCTTCTCCAAACTGCATCAACAGGGAAGCACGGTAATAATGATAACACACGATCCGGAAACCGCTGAGTATGCAAGCCGGACCATACACCTGAAAGATGGATACATAGAAAACAACTGAGGTGAAACAAATGAACTACAGGAAAACGTTGACTTATATTTCACTCATGATACTGCTTATTGCGCTGACCCCGATTAACTCAACTGCAGCAATATCATCGCCAAATACTCTCGATGTAACCGTAATGCGCTATAGCCCTTCACCGGCAGAGATAGGCCAGTACGTGGACGTATGGATAAAAATCGAAAACATAGGAACCGGGGAGGCAGAAGATGTCTCTATTGAAATGCTTCCTGAATATCCACTGGCCCTGGATTCCTCATCCAATGCTGTCAAAAATATTGGAAGACTGAAACCGGACACTGCAGCTGTGCACAAGTATCGCCTGTACGTGGATGAGGAAGCAAAATCAGGATCCGTCGAGTTTGATATCAGATACCAACCTGAAGATTCTATTTGGTTGAAGAATACCTATGAGATCAAAGTGGGATCAACAGCCTATGACAGCAAAGGTTCAATTGAACTGGAAGAAGTAAGTACCGAGCCTGAAGTATTTTCACCTGGCGACAGTGGAACAATTACTTTTAGTCTCAAAAACAGTGCAACAACTCATTCTGTAACTATTGATGATGAGGAGTACGACACCAATGCTCATGTACAGTCATCTTCCCTGGAAGCGGATGAAGGAATTGAAGTGTCAAGCATATCCGATACTTACGGATTACTGGGACCGGGGGATAAAATGAACATCACTTATAACCTTGAAATGGATGAGCAGCTTTCTGCAGGTACTCATTACCTGAATCTTGCAATCAAGAGCAACTCTCACGTATATGACTGCAACTGGGAAATTCCTGTAAAGATTGATAATGCGGATGTAAAGGTAATACCAACCATTACCCCCATCCTGGTTAACGGGGAAGGAACAATAGAATTTGATGTGGCAAATATACGACAGAATACCCTTTACTCGGTCAACGTAATACCAGAAGCAGAAGGTATTGAATTTTCACCCAGAGAATATTTCGTGGGTACAATGGAACCTGATGAACTGTTCTCCATCCAATTCGAAGCCCACAAGGTGAAAGAAAATATCACAGAACCTCTGGAAATAACCGTTGAATACCGTAACGGAATGAATGAGCACCAGACCACATCACAACTGGAAGTCTTCAAAGAGGTACACGAAGACGAAAATGGAATCAGCAATATTGCAATTGCAGGTCTTGCACTTGTTGGCCTGCTGATTCCTGCAGCTGTACTGTACAGAAGAAAGAATTAAGGTGGGACACGCATGGTAAATCCCAAACAGGCATTCAAGATCGCCCTTGGGAGCATACGCAGTGCAAAACTGCGTTCCCTCCTCACTACCCTGGGAATTGTAATAGGAGTGGCAGCAGTAATTGCCAATGTGTCACTGGGCGCCAGTTTCAACCAGTTTTTTACTGATGAGATCGGAGCCGTAGGTTCAAATTTCATTATTGTAGAAAGTAAGGAACCGGGTATTCTTGGCAAGGAAGAAATGAGCCTTATTTCCAATCTGCAGGAAGTGGACGGAATCTCACCGATAAATAGCCAGACTGCGACTGTCAGTTACCAGTCATCCCGGCGCCATGTAGGTATAATGGGGGTGACAGAAGATTACCCCGAAGTGGCAAACCTGCAGCTGGCTGAAGGAAATTTCCTGGCAGATAAAGACAGCTATACTGCAGTGATCGGTTCTGAAGTTGCGGAAGAAATCTTTGACAGGCCTATAGGGAATAAGAACTCAATAGATGTGACTTTCACCAAAAGCAATGGAGAAAGAGTCACCCACAGGTTTGTTGTAAAAGGAATACTCCAGAGCCCTGATACTCAACTGGTACAATCAGGCATAGAGCCAGACAATAGAATATTCATACCGATTTCCACAATGAATTCCATGCTTGAAGAAAATCATTATGATTCATTTTTTATAAAAGCAAAAAGTATGGAGGTAGTTGAGCAAACATCAGAAGAGATTGATGAGAAACTGGGACGCCAATTCGGCATAGACTCAAGAGAAATGGATAATGACAATGCTAAACCCTATTTTATAATCGATCAGGTGGATATCCTGGAACAAACAAAGCAACTATCTGACTCACTGGGGGCACTGCTAACCGCTGTCGCCCTGATATCCCTTGTAGTTGGATCGATCGGAATCATGAATATTATGCTTGTCACGGTGACTGAAAGAACACAGGAGATCGGTTTGATGAAATCACTGGGATATACAAATACAAGTATACTGAATCTCTTTATCGTAGAGGCCATGATAGTGGGACTTTTCGGAGGGATTGCAGGGACTTTGATGGGAATGGCAGGTGCCTATATAGCTGAAAGTTTTATGGGTTTGCCGGTAGCATTCCCGTTATCCAAAATCGCAGCAGGTTTTATAGTTTCAGTCTTTGTAGGGCTTGTAGCAGGAGTATATCCTGCCAACAAGGCTGCAAAGATGAATCCGACAGATGCTTTAAGGAACGAATGAGGTGAAGGTATGTTTGATTGGATAGCACTACCTTTCTTTAATGTTATTCTCTTTTTGGGGATAGGATTACTCGCAACGGTATTCTGGATATGGATGCTTATAGATTGCATCACAAAGGAAACCGACAGAAGCAACGAGAGACTGGTCTGGATAATAGTTATTGTGTTTACCCATTTACTGGGAGCCATACTATATTTTATCCTCAGGAAGAATAAACGCAACTGATAAGAGAAATATAAAGCAGCGGAATTGTGATGAGAAACATAAACAAATTGTTCAGTTCATTTTTTGGTGTACTGTTCCAGCGCCAGACTTATCTGAACCTGCTTTATGTCATATTCACATTTCCCCTGGGTACCGCATATTTCATTTTCCTGACATCTGGCCTGCTTGTAGGCTTAAGTTTTTCCATAATTATCATAGGATTACCCGTCCTTCTGCTGGTACTGGTGGCATGGTGGGAACTGGTAAATTTTGAAAGGGAACTGGCAACCAGATTGCTTGGCGTAGATATATCTCCGCTTTCGTGTGAGGAAAAACCTCTTGTAAACTTCTGGAGTGACATTAAAAACAGGTTTGCAGACCCAGCTGCCTGGAAAGGAATGATGTTTTTATTCATCAAGTTTCCCTTCGGGATATTTACACTTATAATACTGGCTATCTGTTTTACTTTGACCCTTGGACTTATATTCGCACCGTTTACAACTATATACTGGTCTTCGGGAAAATCAAGGATTTTGATAGACAGCCTGCCTGAGACACTTCTAACAGCCTGTCTGGGAATATTAATTGCAGTCTGTACACTTCACATAACCAATGCCCTGGCGGCTATATCCGGCAATCTTGCAAAAATTATGCTTGGAAAGAATAACAGTGACATTCATCCGGACACATTGGATGGACAAAATCCTATTAAGAATTAATCGGCAAACTCTTGTATACGCTCATAGAATTCAAGGACTAACTGTGTCAATTCACTATCCATATTGAGACTGAAAGTACGTATCTGTTTTCCCAGGGGTTTCTCCTTAACAATACCTGTTTCTACAAGAGGTGCTATTACACGGGCAACACTCGAATGAGACAAGCCTGTCTCTTCTGCAATTCCTGAGAGATAGGTAGAGTCCCCCTTATGGGATATCAGGTTTTTGAGAACAGTCATCTGTGCAGTCCTGCCGAATATCTTTTCGAGAACATCCATCCTGCTTACTTACAACATTATATTTTATAAGTCTTTCTAATTATGGTCAACTTATATCTCTGAATAACAGGTCTTCCATATATTTGGAAAGGCTTTAATAGCATAGACTATTTGATATGAATACTGATATTATTTAGTGGTCATTATGCCCGAAAAAGAACTTGACGATAAAATACTCAGTCTTCTTGAAAAGAATCCGGCCCTTTCTGCAGTCGAACTGGCAGATGTACTGAATGTATCTGAAAAAGAAGTACAAACAAGACTTGAAGAGATGGGAGATTCCAGGCAAACCATCCTGATAATAGATGACAAGCCCGATGCCATAATTGCTGCAAAAAGAGCATTGCAGGCAGAAGGATATAATGTTGTTGAGGCATATAACGGGAAAACTGGTCTTGAAGATATTGAGGAAAAACACCAGACCTTATTCTTCTGGATGTCATGATGCCGGATATGGATGGTTTTGAAGTGTGCAAACACCTGAAAGAGGATGAACTGCATAACCACATCCCCATAATAATGCTTACCGCAAAAGGGGAAGTTGATGACCGGGTAGAAGGAATCGAGACAGGTGCAGACGATTATATTGCAAAACCTTTCAACCTGAGAGAACTGAAGGCCCGCATTCGAATGGTATTGCGCCGGGCACAAGACTGATCATTCCCATGTTTTTCAGTAATCGACGATATAACACAATAATCATAACTTTCATTACCCTTCTTTTTATAGGTTCTGTTGTTTTTTTTGGGGGTACGTTTAAACCTCGGGGTCCAGGAAATCTGTGAGGAACAATATACAGAACAACAGACCCTCAATACAAAACAAATATCATCGGCTGTCACAGAGTTTCTGAATGAGAAGGTCGTAGCCCGGGAAGTAATAGCAGGCGCTGAAAATGGAGTTCCTGATGACTTCTATATGAGGTTCTTCAAAGCCCTGTACGAAAGGTCGCAGGGATTTTATGCTCTTGAGTATATCGACGAAAGCGGCACCATTGTCTCAGGTTATCCTGAAGATAGAACACCTCTGGGATATAACCTGTATAAAAACAACATGGATCAAGCTTTCCAGAAAACAAAATCAATGGGTAGGACCTATATTACCAATCCTACATACACTTTTGAAGATGAACTTGCAATGTTTGTTTGGGTTCCGGTCTATTCTGGAAATGATTTCAAAGGAACTATCCTGGCAATAATACGTATCGAGGAAATTGCAGAAAGGGTCATACAAAGTTATGATTCATCAGCCGGTTATGTCTATATTATCGATGACAGGGGAAAACTGCTGTATCAGAGTGACAAACCAAATGAAACAGGGAAAAATTACTTCGATATTCTCAATGAGCCTGACCAGGACCGTCTTTACATACTTGGGGAACAGACGGAAGGAAAAGAAGGGGTGGGGCGTTTTG
>JASMTL010000195.1:0-7357 GCA_041694315.1 Methanosarcinaceae archaeon
TAGGGATTATTTTCATAGTAATCAACCGCAGGCGTTTTTTATTCCTATGCGATTATTTGCGGATAGCGTATAAACTTATTGCCAATTATCATGTTCCTTAATAATTGGTCTCCTCTGCAGACCTAATCATTAGTGCTCACGGCAACATCTAAGATTAATCAGGAAAACTTTATAGTGATTCACTTCTATTCTCCAGACTGCAGAAATCATAACCGATAATTCCAAATAAAAATTAACAAGGTGATCCTATTAAAACCATAATCCAGCTTGCTCTTGATATACTGGAGATCGATAGAGCTGTGCAGATTGCAAAGGAAGCAGTCAAGGGAGGTATCGACTGGATTGAGATCGGAACTCCCCTGATAAAGAGTGAGGGGATGAACGCCATTCGTACTTTAAGGAAAAACTTTCCCGAATACACCATCGTGGCAGATATGAAAATTGCAGATACCGGCAGCCTGGAAGTTGAAATGGCTTCAAAAGCCGGTGCAGACATTGTTATGGTTATGGCAACAGCCGACGATTCAACGATTAAGGATGCATTGCTGGCCGCGCAAAAATACGGAGTTCGGCTCATGGCAGACCTCATTAGCACCCCAAAACCTGTTCAAAGGGCTGTGGAATTAGACAGGATAGGAGTGGACATTATCAATATCCACATGGGAATAGACCAGCAGATGACAGGAAAAACTCCGGTAGATCTTGTTTTTGAAATTGCTTCCAAAATCAGGGCCGATATTGCTGTAGCAGGTGGACTGGATGAGCAGACTGCAGCCCGCTCTGTAGAAGCAGGGGCTGGTATTGTCATTGTGGGCGGTAATATAATTCGCTCTGATAATGTAACAGAAGCCTCCAAAAAAATTCGCCGTAGTGTAGATAATCCACAATTAAAACAGGCAAAAACACCCGATATGGACGAAGAAATACACAAATTATTCATGGAAACTTCCACACCTAATATTTCAGATGCCATGCACCGGCAGGGTGCCATGAAAAACATCAAACCAATGCTAAATGATACAAAAATGGTCGGACCGGCTATAACGGTGCAGACATTTGAAGGAGACTGGGCAAAAACAGTGGAAGCGATAGATGAAGCAAAGGAGGGGGATGTTATTGTGATCTACAACGCAAGTCCACATATAGCACCCTGGGGAGGGCTGGCGACTCTGAGCAGCCTCAACCGGGGAATTGCAGGGATTGTAATCGATGGTGCAGTAAGAGATATAGAGGAGATACGCAAAATAGGGCTTCCGGTATTTGCCACTTCCAATGTACCAAACGCAGGCGATCCTAAGGGTTTTGGGGAAGTTAATGCGCTGATTAACTGTGGCGGGCAAAAGGTCAAACCCGGCGATTACATCATCGGTGATGATAACGGGGTTGTTGTAGTACCTGCAGAAAGAGCATACGAGATTGCAAGGAGAGCAAAGGAAGTACAAAAAACCGAAGAAAGATTATTTGATGAGATCCGTAGAGGGGGAACGCTTTCTGAAATTCTTAAACTTAAAAAGTGGGAGAAGCAAAAATGATAGTTATTGCCAAGATACTGCTATGCCTGGCATTTCTCTCCTATGCATCCTATAGGGACATAAAAGAGCGCAGGGTGGGCAACAGGGTATGGGTAATTATGCTGGCAGTCTTTTCCCCTTTTATAGTTTATGAGCTTGCAACATCATTCAGCCCGGTTACATATCTTATACAAATGGCTATCTCCTTTGGACTAATTTTTGTTTTTTCCTACGTCCTGTTCTACCTTGGAGCATTCGGTGGTGCAGACGCCAAATTGTTGATGGTAATGTCCATTGTTTTTCCTTTCTACCCGGCATTTACTATGGGAGGGGTCTATTTTCCAACAGAAGGTGTTCCGATAATGAACTTTTTTACCTTTACAGTATTTGGTAATTCAATACTTCTGACAATAATCGTACCCCTGGGTCTTTTTATCTATAACCTGAGCAGACCTGACGTTAAAACCACCCTCAAAAAACCCTATTTTATGTTTATAGGCTACAGGGTACCTATAGGAAAACTTGAAGGCAGGCATGTAAAACTAATGCAGCAACACGAAAAAGATGAAAATGGCAACATTCAGACCTATTTCAGGAGAAGCGGGAAAGAAATCGACAGGGAAACCCTTGAAAAACTCAGGGACTACTCAAAGAAGGGAATTATCGACAATAAAGTATGGGTTACCCCGGGTTTGCCTTTTATAGTCCCGATAACCGCCGGCTTTTTAACAGCTGTGTTTTACGGTGACCTGATCTTTAAACTCACGTTATATTTCATGGCCTGAAAAACAAATCTTCAATAAAAGCTTTTGATCTCTGACAAAAATGCGTCACCGTATTTTTCCATTTTACATTTCCCGACTCCTGTTATGGTGAGCATCTGGTTTGCAGTTTGGGGTTTGCTGGAGGCCATCTGTTTTAAACTGGTATCCGCAAAGACAATATAGGGTGGCACATTATCCCTTTTTGCAAATTGCAACCTGAGTCTGCGCAGTTTTTCAAACAACTTCGCATATTCATAATCAGCAGAAGATGATTTCGAAGAAACCTTGCTTTGTCCAGATGGTTTTTTCGTCGAATTTGTTGCAGCAGATGATTGAGGTATGATTACTTTAGCACCATCATTGAGAACCGCACGACTTTTCTTATTTAACTTTAGGACAGGATATCTTCCGCCTTTCACTTCCAGAAATCCCAGGGAAGAGAGCCGATGGGAAAGACCTTTCCAGTAATCTTGCGGATTGTGGGAACCATTACCATGACAATGGAGTCGGTGATGGCCACTTGACACAATTTTTTTAGCCTTTGAACCTGCAATTACCGATGCAACATGTGTTGCCCCGAATTTCTGGTTCAACTCCTTTATGCACTTAAAAATTATCAATGCATCTTCTGTAACATCCACCTGCTCTGGCGGGTTAATGCAAACGTCACAATGGCCACAATCACTTTCAGTGGATTCTCCGAAGTATTCGAGTAAGATTTTCCTTCTACAGGTGACGGTTTCACAGTAATCCATCATTCGGCGTAACTTGGAAAGGGCAATTTCACGTTCTTTTTTAGAAGACATCTGTTCAATGAAATACTGCTGTTTATACCAATCCCCTCTTTTGAAAAAGAGGATGCAATCACATGGTTGCCCGTCCCTGCCACCACGACCGGTTTGCTGATAGTAACTTTCCAGGTCTGCAGGCAGGTCATAATGCATGACAAAACGTACATTGGACTTATCGATCCCCATACCAAAGGCAACTGTTGCCACGACTACCCTTATAGTACCATCCAGGAACTTTTCCTGGGCACGGTGTCTCAGTTCATCTGACATCCCTGCATGATAGAATGCGGCATTGACTCCTAATTTTTTCAGTCTGCCAGCAAGTCCCTCTACTGATTTTCGTGTCTGGCAATAGATGATTCCACAGGATTCAGGATGAGAGCGCAGGTATGATGTGATTTGTTGGTCTGCATTGTCCCCGGATTTAACTTCATAATAAAGGTTGGATCGATTAAAACTTGCTACGTATTTCTCAGACCCGACCATATTGAGTTGTTTTGTTATATCACGGGCAACTGCAGGGGTAGCAGTAGCTGTAAGTGCTATTAGAGGAATATCTGGAAAACCGGAGCGCAGGGCACCTAATTTCCTGTATTCAGGTCTGAAATCATGCCCCCACTGGGATATACAATGTGCTTCATCAACGGCAAAAAGATTTACATTTACTTTTGCAAGCAATTTAAGAGTAGATGGCATAGCCAGTCTTTCGGGAGCCACGTAAAGAAGATCGAGTTTCCCCCTAATTAGAGAATCCTTAACATGGCTCATTTCGGAATTATCAAGTGTACTGTTCATATAAGCAGCGGCAATGCCATGTGAAAGCAACTTGTCGACCTGGTCTTTCATAAGGGATATCAAAGGGGACACAACGACAGTAACACCCTCCATAAGCAGGGAAGGCAACTGGTAACACAAAGATTTGCCACCCCCGGTTGGCATCAATACAAATACATCCTTTTTATCCAGCACATCCTGTATAATATTTTCCTGCAGGGGTCGAAATCTGTCATAACCGAAATAGTCATAGAGGGTTTGCCGCATTGTTACATAGATTGGGCTGAATGCATATAAAGCTGTAAATAGCAGATTGAAAGTATTATTTACAAAAATTGCCGACCGGAAAACATATCTATATAAATTAAAAATTGCATCGATACGATTAAGTTATACAAATCCTAGTAAACACAGACCATCATAAACCATATGGAGTTTCCTTTCATGGTAAAAACCGAAAAATTCATTCCAAAAGCAATCGAAAAAATTAAAGCCAAAGCTCAGGGCAAAACTATCATAGCCCTCTCGGGAGGTGTTGACAGTTCCGTATGTGCAGTCCTTGCACACCGTGCAATTGGTGATAATCTGATACCGATCTATATAGACACGGGGCTTATGAGAAAAGGTGAAACCGAACGAATAAAGGAAATATTCGGTGACATGAATCTCCAAATCATCGATGCAAAAGATCGTTTCCTTGATAACCTGGTGGGAATCAAGGACCCTGAAGAAAAAAGAAAAGCCGTCGGTGAGACTTTCATTCGTGTCTTTGAAGAAGAAGCACTCGATGTTGAGGCAGAATGTCTGATCCAGGGAACCATATATCCGGATAAAATTGAATCCGATGGTGGTATCAAGTCTCACCACAACGTAGGTGGACTGCCCGAACACATCAAATTTAAACATATCATAGAACCCATTGATGACCTCTACAAGGACGAGGTAAGAGAGGTCGCCCATGCGCTCAATCTGCCAGAAGAGATCTGTGAAAGAATGCCTTTCCCGGGCCCGGGCCTTTCAGTAAGGATAATCGGGGAAGTAACAAGAGAAAAGGTCGATGTTGTCAGGGAAGCAAATGCTATCGTGGAAGAGGAACTGCTTGAACAGTTCTGCCCCTGGCAGACATTCGCGGCAGTTCTGGGCAAAGGGACCGGCGTAAAAGGCGATCTCAGGGTACACGGCTGGATCGTGGCAGTGCGTGCAGTTGGTTCGAGGGATGGGATGACCGCAGAGGCCCTGGAATTACCCTGGGGCACACTCAGGAAAATCAGCTCACGCATAACCGGGGAAATCCCCACAGCAGCAAGAGTTGTCTACGACATAACACCAAAACCACCTGCTACAATCGAGTTCGAATGAATCTTAATGACAGGATACTGGAAATTAGACAGCAGCAACGTATTAAAAAGGCTCCAAACAATGAGCCTGCTGCTGTCTGGACAGGCAGAGATCTTCTTCAAGGAGAAGTAACAGATACCCTTACCCTTATTTTCAAAACCAGTGGATGCTGGTGGGGAATAAAAGGAGGGTGTACCATGTGTGGTTTTGTTTACGACAGGGCCTCCACACCCCCCTCACCAGAAGAACTTGTGCAGCAGTACGAAAAAGCACTTGAGTGTTCTTCCGGATTACAGGAATTCATAGTCAAAATATTCACATCCGGCAGTTTCCTGGATGAAAAGGAAATTGATGCACAAGTCAGAAAAACCCTACTGAATAAGCTGGAAGCAGACGAAAGGATCAAGAAAGTAATTGTAGAAACCCGGCCTGAATTTGTAACAGAGGATACACTTACTTCCTGCACAGGAGTGCTCAAAAAAACAGGTTTCGAAATAGCTATTGGTCTTGAGACAAGCAATGATTTAATACGCAAACGTTCGATAAACAAGGGTTTTACCTATGCAAGTTTTTCCCGTGCGGCACATCTTGCTCATGAGAAAGATGTTACTGTTAAGGCATACCTCCTTCTCAAACCACCCTTTTTGTCAGAAACCGAAGGAATGAACGACATTATAGATACGATAGATGATGTTGCCGAGCTGGTTGACACAGTTTCCATAAACCTGTGCAATGTCCAGAGAGGTACCTTCGTGGAACGCCTCTGGGAAAGAAACCAATACAGACCGCCCTGGTTATGGAGTATTGTCAGGATACTCATCGAGTCCAAAAAAAAGCATCCCGGTCTTGTGATCACATCCGACCCCGTCGCAGCCGGTTCAAAACGTGGACCTCATAACTGCAGGGAATGCAGCCACATGATCGCTGATGCGATCAAGGATTATTCCCTTACGCAGGATATCTCGATATTGGAAAACCTCAACTGTGATTGCAAGGAAGAATGGGAAAAAGTGATGGAACTTGACGGGTTAACCTTTGGTAGTCCCATCATATCCTGAAAACTTAGAATACCATAGTGCCTATCCCGCCATCTGTAAACAGTTCCAGAAGGATGGAATGGGGCACACTTCCATTTATTATATGAACCCTCTCTACACCGTTTTCCACACTTGTGGATGCACTGCGCATTTTGGGGATCATACCGCCACTAATAATTCCCTCATCAATCAGATCCTCGACCTGAGGTACTAGTACCCGCGAAATCCTTGTAGTAGTGTCGGAAGGATCCCTCATAAGTCCTGCTACATCCGTCATTAGAATGAGTTTCTTGGCCTGCAGGGCTTTGGCAATATCTCCGGCAACGGTATCTGCATTGATATTCAGGGCATTGCCCTCATTATCCATAGCAATCGGAGAGATAACAGGAATGTAACCCTGATCTGTAACTATATGGATCAATTCCGGATTGATTATCTCGGTTTCTCCAACCCACCCCAGGTCCACACTATGTTCGATATCCTCTATCATAATCCTCTGGGCAGGTTTTTTGCGTGCCATTATCATTTTACCATCTTTGCCGGAAAGACCCACACCCTTTGCACCGTGCTGGCCAATCAGGGACACAATTTTCGTATTGATGCTGCCTACAAGAACCATACGGGCAATTTCCACAGTCTCATCATCGGTAATGCGCAAGCCGCCTACAAATTCAGGTTTCTTGCCCATCTGCTCCATTTTTTCAGTAATTTCAGGTCCCCCGCCATGCACGAGGACTGGATGTATACCCACAAATCTGAGAAGCACAATGTCCTCAACAATTGCACTCATTATTTCGGGATCTACCATTGCGTGCCCTCCAACCTTTATCACCATAAAAGAATCATAAAATTCACGAATGTAGGGGAGGGCTTCAATTAATATGTTTTCCTTCTTATAGTGGCCTTCTGACATAAAGGCTACATAGGAAAACAATGCTTTAAACTTTTTGTAAAGAAAAATAGGTAAACAAGGGGATATCCCCTTATATGAGTATCATAAAAATAATCAGAAATAGTCAGACTTGATCAAGTTTGTTTATGCCTGGTTTTTCTTTTCTTACAAAAGGCTTGTTAATTTTGTCAGGCATCCAGTCTGGTTTGTTCTTTGGGGCATCAACTTCCTGTTTCCAGCCATAGTAAAT
>JASMTL010000196.1:0-2565 GCA_041694315.1 Methanosarcinaceae archaeon
CATATTTTGCAAAACAATCGATATTATCCTTCATGTCCAGAGCCACAGCCACATCATTCTGGGTACTTAGGGGGTTACAGCCGGTAATAGCAACCTCGGCGCCTCCTGCAGCAAGGGTCTCTACCAACACAGCAGTCTTTGCCTCTACATGAAGTGCCATTGCTATCCTGTGGCCTTTCAGAGGTTTTTCTTCTTCAAATTCTTTCATAATTATAGAAAGAACCGGCATGTGATTCCTGACCCACTCGATTTTTTGTTCACCAGATTCAATAAGATCTTCATCGATCATTTAATACCTCATTTGATAATGGCTCTATAAAAAAACTATTTACAACTTCTAATTCCCCACAAAGGAAAATGTCGATAACATTTGGGAAAGTTAAAAACTGATGAATGAATATACTTTGTATATAAAATACCTAAACCTTATTAATACAATCATAAAAGTCACGACAAGCTGCAATATTCCAACCTGCACCTGTAAATTGACCAAAAATGCAAATATCCTCCAAACTCTCATTCATTTGCATATGAAATTACAACTAAGCATTCCATCAATACAAATTCAAATAGCCCCGAATAAGCAAAATAGGAAGAAATTATGGTGTGATATACCAGAACTTCTTCCATCTCAGATTTGCCCTGTTTTATTTAAAAGACCGTACCAAAGGATTCCTTGAAACGCCTCTTGAAATCCGCTAGCTTAAAATAATGGTTCTGAGTACCTTGATACTCGATTTTTATAGCGCCCATAAGAGAGGCAATCCTCCCTGTAGTATCCCAGTCCAGATCATTTATTAAACCGTAAAGCAAACCTGCACGATATGCATCCCCACAACCAGTGGGATCTTTCAATACATTGGGTTTGGCAGCAGGGATTTGAATTATTTCATCGTTGCTATATATCAACGAACCCTCGGGACCTTTTGTGATTATTAGAGCATCCAGATATGTAGCAATTTCTTCCTGACTCTTAC
Source organism: Methanosarcinaceae archaeon (assembly GCA_041694315.1). Taxonomy (GTDB): domain Archaea; phylum Halobacteriota; class Methanosarcinia; order Methanosarcinales; family Methanosarcinaceae; genus Methanohalophilus. The sequence goes on from JASMTL010000196.1 coordinate 978, forward strand.
CGGTGCGCTCCTTTATCAGTTGCCACTCATAATCATTAACTGTAAGCCAGGTCGCCTGTTTAATGAATTCCATCAATTCATTACCATTAAACATGGGAAGTCCCTGACCAGGATCGAATATGAATGGGATTTTAGCTTTGGCAAATTCCGAGGCGTGCTGAAGCATCCCTTCCCTGCCATCCGGTGCCACAATGCCCACTGCAGGATCATTTACATCAAGTACTGAATAATTATGGGAATAATCCATTGCCCCGGGATGGAAGGCAGTTATCTGGTTGTCATCCATATCTGTTGTAATGAAAGCCTGTGCTGTAAATGTGTCATCCACCACATTCACATATTCCCGACTGATACCCTTTTCATCCATCCATTTTGCATAATGCTCAAAATCTGTACCAACCGTCCCCATTGGGAGGGGATTGCCACCAAGTAACTTGAGATTATAGGCTATATTTCCCGCACAGCCACCAAACTCACGACGCAATTCAGGAACAAGAAATGACACATTTAATATATGCACTTTATCCGGCAAAATATGATTCTTGAACTGGTCATTAAATACCATGATATTATCAAAAGCAAACGATCCACAAATTAAAGCTTTATCCATTATATATACTCCTAAAATATGATTCTGGTTTGAATTATAGACCATCTATATGAGAATAAATAAAAAAGATGATCTTTCCAATTATTTTTTACGTAAGTGGAATATACCCCAGGTGAGATATCCGCCATTACCACCGTTTATCCAGTGTTTGAGACCCTGTTTCATACTATTGATGTAGTCCTGACTGACTACCCTGCAGAGCTCTTCCTCCTGATTCTCAGTTTCTTTCAACACTCTTCCATAATGAATCGGCAGCTGTGAGGCGTGTTCCTCAAATTCAATTTCTTTGAGACCATATTTTTTGGCAGATTCCCTGTAGAAACCGGGAGAACCAAGGGACTCCAAATGTATACGGTCAAGAATTGGCTGCAAAACTCCTTCCGGACAATCATCGGTCTGCATCGGATCGGTAAAAACGAAGTCTCCGCCACTTTTCAAGACACGTGCGACTTCTTTGATTACCTGTTCACGATTACCACTATGAAGAATAGCATCCTGGGACCATACCACATCGAATGAGTAGTCGGGATATGGCAAATCTTCAAAACTGCCATCTTCAACTGTCACAAGATGGTCAAGTCCCTGTTCTTTATTCATAGCCCGATCACGTTCATTTTCTACTTCACTCAAATTAAGAGCAACAACCTGACACCCATATTTTTTGGCTAGATACCTGGCAGCTCCACCATAACCGGCTCCAATATCCAGAATCTTACTATTCTTATCCAGATTGCTTATTTTTGATGCCATCCTTTCAATTGTACGTCGACTGGCGTCAAATATTGGTTCATCTTCTGAATTATAGAGACCAACATGGATATCCTCGCCGCCCCAAATGGTAAAGTAAAAATTGTCGGCGTCATCGCTGTTGTAGTATTCCTGTGCTTTATCTACTGCGGTTTTTTGGTTTTCAGACATGTTGATTTCATCTTCCCATATTTTTTAATTTTTTTCTGCAACATGGAGGAAGAAATCCGG
>JASMTL010000197.1:0-6432 GCA_041694315.1 Methanosarcinaceae archaeon
CTGTTAGTATTCTATGCTTCGATATTTTTCATTCTTTCTGGAATTATGATGATTGGTGTTCCTCCTGCAGTGGACATGGTATTCTCCTTCGATTCATTCTTTGATGGAGGAATAGGAGGGGCTGGTGGTAGTTTAACTGGTGGCATGAATGGAGGTATATAAAATGGATTTGACAACTATAACACAAATAGATACCACGATTCTGTTTGGTATCGGCGTTGGTATAATAATTATGAGTCTGGCTACCTTATATGACCGTTATACAGGTGCCGCAAACAATGGTTCTGGAAAACAACCAAACCCCTTTGAGGGTTGGGGTAAGATCCTGGAAATTGCCGGCTTCAAAGCCTCAAACCCCTTTGCAAAATATGTTCCAAAAATAAAGGAAATGCTACCTGGTGTTTCGGATTCCACTACAAGTGAGACCACAGCGACAGCTACACAGGAAGAGAACCTCACGCCTTCTGCGGAATCAAATGATGCAGGAGCCAGTAAACCTGACTTTAAGGCTTATATTGATACTTTGAAATATAAACTGTCTGGTATTAATTTCAGCTTGCCCGGCAGGGATAAAAAGAACACAGAATCCCCGGTCGAAAGTGGGGTTGCAGCATCTGTAGTCAAGGAAGCAGATGTAAGTTTCGATGCAGATGAAATTATAGGGGATAAAAAAAAGGAACTGGATTTTGATGATAATCTAATCTCAGAAATGGAAACTGCGGAAGATATGGATGTCAGCGGAGCAGTTTCTGAAGAATCTGCCGGTTTGGATGAAGACCTGTCTATTGATATGGATGATTTTGATTTTGGATTTGATGCAGGAAACCTGGGGGATAATGACCAGGCCGATGAAGATGATTTCGGATTAAACTTACCTGATGAAGACCTCTCCGATGATGACTCGTCTTTCACAGCGGCCACTGATGAATTCTCTTTTGAAGACGACAACGATAATTTCATGGAATCCTTGAAAAAGGACATAGTTATAGAAAAGGAAGATAAAATCGATTTCATGTCCGCCATGGAAGGGGAAAATCTGGATGTCGAGGAAATAAAATCTGAACTCCAAGAAGTCCTGACAACTCTGAATAAATATAAGGATTATTCACACTGACAGTTCTATCATACTGTTAATTCAATATAACTATGAAACAATACAAAAAGGTGATAAAAAATGTTGGATGCAAAATATATGGGTCTTATAGTCATGGCCTTGTTCTCAGGTACCATGCTTGTTCATCAATGGCTTTCTCTTTACAATAGGCTTGACTATACAGTTGTCTTCTATGCCGGTCTATTGATCTTGTCTTTTTCGCTAATGCTGATAAAAAGATAATCCTTATAGATTGCAGAAATTCTTTATCTCTGCTTTCTAAAATGAGGATATTTTTAGTCGTTTATAGATAAAAAATATTGATATTTGTTATATTATTTGCATGAGCCTATTGATGGCTTCAAATTTCGGCATACTTATGTAAAAAAGGCGATACAATGAAAATTCACTCCATCAAATCTTTTTTGGACAGAATATCAGAAGGATATGCTTATCACAGGATAATTCTTGATGAGAGTGAAACGCCTTGTGATTATGAATTTTTGGACGTGAATTCGGCTTTTGAAGAATTAACGGGTCTTAACGGTTCTGAAATTATTGGTAAAAAGATTACTGAAATATTGCCTGATATTCGAAACGATGTTTTTGATTGGATTGAATTTTATGGCAAAATCGCTTTAAGTGGCGAAGAAACGGAAATAAAACAATATTCAAAACCATTAGATCGCTGGTACAGGGTTAATGTGTATTCTCCCGAGAAATATTATTTTGTCACTCTTTTCACCGATATATCAAAAGATGAAGAAAGATTTCGCCGATTAGCAGATAATTCGCAGGATCTCATTTATCGTTATGAATTTATTCCCACTCCTGGCTTTGTTTATGTAAACCAAACATCAACTTCAATTGTTGGATATACTCCCGAAGAACATTACAACAATCCAAATTTACCGATCGATATTATTCATCCAAAGGATAAAAAAACCTTTGAGAAATATGTTCAAGGATTACTTCCTTTTGACAAACCGCTGGAATTGCGCTATATACATAAAAACGGTCAGGTTGTTTGGATCGAACAAAAAAGCATACCCTTTTATGATTCATCCGGTAGTTTGGTTGCGTTAGAGGGGATTGGACGCGATATTACTCAAAAAAAACAGATCGAAGAACGTGACAATCATCTTCAGAAAGTTATCATGGGTATTAGAAATGTCAATCAGCTGATTGTAAAGGAGTCAAACCCCGATGAACTTATCCAAAAAGCCTGTGACAACCTTACTGAAACACTTGGTTATTATACTGCCTGGATTGCATTATTTGATGAAAAACAAGATGTCTCATTAACTGCCTCTTCTGGTTTCAACAGTGAGTTTGAAATTTTAACTAAACAATTAGAAAATGGAAACCATCCATACTGTATGCAAGAGGCTTTAAGAAGTGATGTAATCATAATAATCGATTCTCCTTTGGAAAAATGTATTAATTGCCCATTAAAATCCGAATCTTCAGAACGTGCTGCTTTATGTTGCCGTCTCCAACACAATTCCCACATATTTGGTGTTATATCGGTTTCTGTTCCTAAAAAATATGCGTATCTGGAAAGAGAGCACGATATGTTTAAAGAAGTAGTAGGAGATATTGCTTTTGCCCTTTATAACAAGGAAATAGAAGAAGAAAAAAAACAACAGGAAGAGCATCTTCTTCTGATGACCCGGAATATGAATGATGTTGTGATCGAAACAGATATTGACGGTAACTATACCTACATTTCCCCTTCACATAAACGAATCCTGGGAAGGGGAGACGAATTATTGGGTCAGAATTGTTTTAGCAAACTACATCCTGAAGATCAGGAATCTGCAAAGGAAGCTTTTCAAAAAATAGTTGAAACCTGTAAGGATAACAAAGCTGAATATAGGTATCTACATCCAGATAAAGGATATATTTGGCTGGAATCAATCGGGACATCCTATCTAAAAAGAAATGGTGAAATGTCTATACTCATTAATATCCGTGATATTACTGAACGTAAAATGGCAGAAGACCAAGCCAAGAATATTGCTCAGGAGTATGAAACTGTATTTCAGGGTACACAGGATTCCATGTTTTTAGTTCAGGTACTTGAAAATGATGAGTTTCAGTATATTCGGACCAATAAAGCTCATCAGGAATCTACAGGTTTTTCTTTAGAGGAAGTCAGAGGAAAAACTCCTCAAGAATTACTGGGAAAGAAGAAAGGGGATCTCGTATGTGCAAATTATGCTCGTTGTGTAGAGTCAAAAGTTCCTATATTTTATGAAGAATTTTTAACTTTGCCTGCAGGCAAAAAAGTTTGGATGACTACATTGACTCCAATTATACGGGATAATGATGTGCGATATATTGTTGGTTCAAGCCAGGATATTACAGGGCGAAAATTAGCAGAAAAAGGATTGCAGAAGGCAAATAAAAAGTTGAAAGAAACTATGATTAAAGCCAACAAAATGGCTCTGCAGGCCAGATCTGCTAATAAAATTAAAAGTGAATTTCTGGCAAATACAAGTCATGAATTACGTACCCCTTTAAATTCAGTGATTGGTTTTTCTGAAATTTTGCTTGAAGAGAATATGGGCGATCTTAACGACACACAAAAAAAGTATGTATCAAACATATCTAAAAGTGGTAAACATCTGCTGGAAATTATAAATGAGATCCTTGACCTATCAAGAATTGAATCTGGCAAAATTGAAATTCACAGAGAAAAATTTGATTTAAACAAGGTTTTTGAAGAAATCCGGGAGGTAATGACCTCCCAGGCGGCTGCAAAATCAATTGACTTACAAATCACCAGCAATGAAAATAATCTCACCGTTTTCGCTGATAGAAGAATGATTAAACAAATAATATTCAATCTGGTAGATAATGCCATGAAATTCACTCCACAAAACGGAAATGTATCAATTACTGCTAAAATTAGCAATGAGAATAAAATATTAGTATCCGTATCTGATACTGGAATTGGGATTCCTGAAAACAAAATTGAAGAAATATTTGATCCTTTCATACAGGTTGATGGTTCTACAAAAAGAAGTTATGGTGGCATCGGCCTTGGACTTTCCATAGTGAAAAAATATGTGGAAATGCATGGTGGAGATGTCTGGGTAGAAAGTAAAATTGGAGAAGGTTCCATTTTTATGTTTACCTTGCCTATTAAACAAAAAGTAATTTGTTTTGAAAGTTTACCTTAAACAAACAGAATCTGATAGGCATTTAAAGTACTGTAGGAACTACGGGTAGAGCCTGTGGACTTGTTTTCGTTGGGAAAAGTATGAAGCAGGAAACCATGAAGTCTTCAGCTGCCTGTTAGTTCATACTTTCATATATATCTTATTTTTAAGACTTACTGGTTCGAATAGGTGTCTAATTTCATTAGGCAGTGTTTCAGATTTCCCGATCACAAGGAAGCCTCCCTTGATCAACCCTTCATGGAATCTGGTTATCATCTTTACTTTTTGTTTTTCATTGAAATATATCATTACATTCCTGCAGAATACAGTATCCAGATGTTTTGAAATTGGAGGATCGTTTGTCAGGTCATGCCTTTTGAAGCGATATGATAATTTATTTGTGTTTTTTATTTTATAGTCATTTTCCGTTTTCTCGAAATACTTGGATTTAAGGCTGTAATCCAGGTTTTGGAGTTTATCCTTGCAGTATACTCCTTCTGAAGCAGTTTTCAGGCATTTTTCGTCTATATCTGTAGCATAGACCGAAATACTCCAGTCTTCCGGAAAAACCTCTCTTGCACACATTCCTATAGAATAGGGCTCTTCCCCACAGGAGCATCCAGCACTCCAGAACCTGACAAGTTTACTTTGTGATTTTTGTTTTCTTTCTATTATATCCACGGCCAGTTTATCCCTGAAATACTCAAAAGGACCTTTATCTCTCATGAACTCTGTGACGTTGATTGTCAGGGTATCAATGAGGGCTTTAAGTTCATTTTCATCTTTTTCAATAAATCGGGCATATTCTCTGTAATCCTTAATCCCCACAACTTTCATTCGGAGTTCGATCCTTCTTTTAAGGTACTTATCCCTGTAACTATCAAGAATAATACCTGAGAGTTTTGATATCTTTTTTGTAAGAAGCTTGAAATAATCAGGTTCATTTATAGCCATGCTGCCTTCCCTGAGCTGTATTTTATAATCATACTCCCATCGATAGTGTTAAATAGGATACTTCTGCCTACATTTCCCCCTGTATCGGTAGCCACAATGTCAATTCCTTCTTCTTTTAAGGTATCCTGAACCGACTTTATATTGCGATCACCAATTTTCAACATTTCCATATTCATGTGCTTAAATATCTGGGCACCCCCGGCAAATTTAGCACATACCTTGCGCCTTCTTGCTCCATTGCGAATCATCTCTTCGAGCATTGTTTTAATGGCAGTCTCTGCATGTTTTGTTTTCCCCTCTGCTGAAGCACCGGGAAGCAAGACGTGTGCAATTCCTCCAAGACACGTTGATGGATCATAAAGGATTACTCCCACACATGATCCAAGTCCCATTGCTTTTAACAAAACGTTTTTCCCGATTTTATATTCTCCTATGCCGGCAACCAATTCTCCTTCAAGTACTTCTACATTCGAACTTTGTACATTTCCACACAAGTGATTTTTTGTTTCAGCAATTATTTCACATTTTTGAGTACAATGTTCGTATGCACATAAATCCTTTATTGAACAATACGAGCCCGTCAGTGTTTCATTTCGGCTTAATATAATCGCTCTTGCACTTGCTGTTGATATAAAGGCAATATTGCTGCTCATAGTCCTTCCAGTATTTGCATGATATTGGTAAACAAATCTTCTTCTGGCAACAGGATAAGATCAATTTCTATATTGGACTCGGAATTTAGGGTTGTTTCGAATAAAATTAAATGGTCACTTTTCTGGGCCATCTGTGAAATTATACCGTCCACAACTGCCGTGGCCATGTCGACTGCATAATTTGGAGGAGAGGGTAGAATTATGAGATCCATGAAATCAGCAGCCGCATCACAGAATGCGGAACCGAGTATGTTTCCAGCTTCCATTACTGCGGAACCATACATCTCCTCATCGACCTCATCCATCCCATACATATCCCTGACAAGTTTGTCCGCAGATTCCTTTGGTATCATTATATAGAGGTACCCTGAATTTCCGCCGGTGAGGTCTTCCAGTCCAAATAAAACGCCGGCAACCACCTCGTTGTAGATCTCTTCATGGATGTTGGCTATATTTACGATTCTTACTTCTGGAACGCTGATCTCTATATATTTATTAAGCATTTTTGAAAGTGAGGTTGCTGCATGACCTGTGCCAATATTGCCCAGTTCTTTTAGTACCTCCA
>JASMTL010000198.1:0-6914 GCA_041694315.1 Methanosarcinaceae archaeon
CTCACCGAATCCCTCCACAACGAAATCCCCGGAATCGATATTCTTTGTCTGCAACCGCTTGTCCTTATCGATTTCCTTCTCAGGATTCAGCTGGACATAATCCACTCCCTGCCTGACAATCGTATTATCTTCCCAGAGAATTACTTCCACTGCATAGTTGTAATTGTCAGGGACGCTAAGATTGACCGATCGGATCACGGTTTCATCCGGTTCAAAGTTCCCGGTATCAGCCCATGCTTTATCGGCAATCAGGGCGGCATCCATTTCCCTGGCCTTGACCAGCATCCGGTAATTTTTGTTTTCACCAATTCCCTCGTTTGTGAGATAGATGTCATTCTGGATTAGCACCTTGTTTTCAGCAACTTCACGTACCATGAAATCCATTCCGCTGATTTCAACACCCGGAGTCTCCAGGCCACCCTGCAAGTCCTCGATATTATTCAAAGTAATCTCCCTGCCTGTTTTCCGGGAGCCGTCTTCAAAAACGAGTGCAACCACACGGTAACCATCTTTTTTAGGCAGGTTCAATGGTACAGTTACCTCTCTTGTGGATTCAGCAGGAATATTTCCGATGATGGATTCCTTTTCTATTTCAAGCAATCCTGTACGGGTATTATAGGCTTTCAGGGTTAGTGTAGTGTTATCCTTGCTGGCAGTTTCCCCATAATTTTCAACATACATCGTGGCATTGAGATTGACAAAAGCACTCCTGACATCCTTTGCCATGATGTCAATATTGATTATTTGCAACTGGCTTTCCTCTTCAAAAGAACGAAGACAGCCACTTGTTGATACAAGGGATATCATCAATAGCAACAAGCATAACAACTTCAATGATCCTTTTATTTTATTCACAAAGACACCCTGAGTGTAAAAGGAGATCCTGATATATAAGACTTCTTAAAAAAGAAACACTTTAGGCAAACAAAATATGAGTGGTCAAGAAATAGAAGAAGAAGAAGAAGAAGAAGAAGAAAGAGGAGGGAAATCTACAGGTCGACCACTTTAATCTATCCTATTGATATACATAGATTCCAGAACGGGACAAAATGTTTTCAGTCAATTAATTTGCCAATACATGATGGTGTGATCAGTACATCTATCAGATGGCCATATTCTATTTCATGGTGAAATTGCTGAACGCACCCATAGAACCTAAGTTTATAGCAACATAACATATATAATATATATTAGTTGACTGGCCGGGGCATTAGTCGGAAACACCTAAAATCAAAGATATTCGCATATAAATTACTAAGAATTAAAAATAATTTATACACCACAAAATAAAATTTTTTTGGACCTATTATTATAACTATTGCAGATTATACAGTTGGATGATATGGCCACAATAGATATATAATGTACCAAATAATTTTACAATGACACATTGTCATAATGTGGAAAGGAGCCCAAACTGAATTTGCAGAGTCGGCTTGGACCCCAAAGCGCCCTGAGGCAAGATTGTTGTTGGCTTTGATACAGTTTAAGGTTTGCGGGTCTTGTCTCAGGAGTAAATTGAAATGAGGTAAACAAAGAAATGAAAATAAATATGAAATCCGGGATCGGTTCACTACTTGCAGCAATATTGCTTGTGAGTGTGATGGCCATTCCTGCAATGAGTTCAAACAACAGCCAAGCAATTGAGAAGGAAAATGACATTGTTTATACTGAAGCAGAATTACAGTCATTATATGATAAATATGATATTACAGAAAATGATCTCAAATTTGCAAAGGGTGAGTTGCCTAATTTTTTGGAAGGAACAGTTCTGTGCAGTGATAAAAAAGTAGTCGTTACTGAAGACGGAAAACCGCTTGAGAATATGAAGCAAGGCATAGATTACGATATTATATTAACGGAACCTGAAATGCTTGGCATCATTGAAAAAGCGAAAAAAGGCTATATTGAAAAATATGGTGTTGATCCAGAGAATCCAAAGATAGATATTGTGAATGATATAGCAATTCCAACTGAAGAAGTGGAAATGCTTGTCAAAAATTATTCTATAGAACTAACTGGTTCTCCCATATCATCAATCATTGAAGAAAAGATGCTACGTGTATCTTTTAATCCCAAAGCAGTAGATGACAAGATATATGTGCATATATATCCAGCAGCAGACAATAATCATGAACCAAGTCAATCTTACTATTCTGACACCATAGACGCAACTGAGAGATTTGAAGACATTGGAATTAATGTGTACAGAGTGTGGCATTACAACTGTTGGGATGCAAGTGATATTTCTCCAACAGATAGTTCATCGGCTGCTCTTTCCGATTTAAGACAGGATTGTGCATATATCAGAGACAGTTCCAACGATATTGTTCTTGGATGGGTGGATTACCTTGATAATAATGGCAGGGCATACATAGATGGGCCATACAGTGTTTGTGCAGTATCCGCTTCAGGAGTGGATTGGCCTCATGACAGCATTGTCCAGCATGAAATCTCACACAATTTTGGAGCCTTAGACCAAGGATGGTATGTTTATGAACACCCCGAATGTATAATGAACTATATGTGGGCATATTCTGGGACGAACATTTGGTGTTCAGATTGTGAAGATGACGTTCACTATGGAATAGACCATTAAATAAAGCATCATTAGGCTCTGTAGATAATCTACAGGGTCTTATGATAATTTTAGAAGATCAATTATGCCAACTCAAAAAAAAATAATAGCAGGTGTCTTGATTTGCCTAGTTTTACTCCTGATAGCTACCCTTTCACCATTGATATTTATAAAAACAGAACCATTTTATATTGTCGAGAACCGTGACGAAAATCCCCACAATGTAACTATAACGGTAACAGGCTATAACGGAGAATACTCGGAAGTAACAAACTACCAACTTGACCCCGGACAATCTGTTAGTGGTGAAAAACCAGACTATCTTTTGCTGAAATGGTCAATTCCATTTATCTCCACCGGAGACTACAAGTATTATATCGAAGCTGAAAACATGTCTGCAACCTATAATTCAACTCCGCATCTCGTAAACGTCGTGATTTTTGAACTTGTCAATGAAAGCGGGAAACTGAATATATCAGTCATGGAGACCTCATAATTACATACGTTTCAGTATGATATCACAGATTAAAATACAGAACTCCTATCAAGTACCGGATAGTGTTTTGTTAAGGGGTCCATGCACAAAAACCTCGAGTTCAATATTTATTTTTTCTTCAGCGAAGCTATTTCTCCCAAACTCATCTCCCACAAGAGAACCACACGGTTTACGCCATATTGTTCCAGCAATTTCACTGATTTAGTGTTGTGTGCTGTCATCTGGGTACTGGCATGAACCGGCAATTGCAGGAGATGGCTACGGCAGGAGGAAAGGGGAAAGGGGGTATGGAATCAATTAAAAGGAATCATATTAAACATATAAACACTTGCCAAGTATGTCAAACACTCTTTGACATACAAAGGATATATCCTACAAAATCATTTTTTATTATTGTGGATCATACAGTTGGATGATATGGTCACAATAGCCATATAGATTGAGAAACATTTTTGCAATGTCACATTGCCATAATGTGAAAAGGGATCCAAACTGAATTTGCAGAGTCGGCTTGGACCCCAAAGCGCCCTGAGGCAAGACTGTTGTTGGCTTTGATTCAGTTTAAGGTTTGCGGGTCTTGCCTCAGGAGTAATTTGAAATGAGGTAAAGAAAGAAATGAAATCAAAAATAAGCATGTTGGTTTTAGCAATAATGCTTTTTAGTTTAGTTACTACATCCGTGAGTGCATCAAATATAGATAAGAAGTCTGAGATTTTCACTGTGGTTGATATCCAAAGTGAACTCGCTACCCAGAGCAAAGAATTATCATTCGACAATATGTTCGATAATTATGATACCGTGATAACAAATCCAAAGTTATTCCGCGAAGACGTATCTGATGGCCAAGTGAAACTTAATGTACAAGGCCAAAAGTTCGATATAAATCTTGAAAAAATCGGTATTGTAGACGATAATGCAAAGATCATAACAGGTGAAGGCAACAATGTCTCGGTTTTAGATATTCCTAAAATATCTACATATGAAGGATCTGTTGTTGGAGAAAAAAACAGTAGTGTCATATTCACAGTAGCAGATGATGTTCTAATTGGAGACATATATCTTAAGAATGAAACCTACTCTATTGAACAAACAACTATGCTACATAACGAAAAAGTAGTACATGTAATCACTTCGTCAAAAGATGAAAAAAAAGATCGAATAATAAAGGAATACAATACTGATGACAGTATTGTCGATAATCCAAGAGAATCAAATTTATCGGCAAATATTGTGTTAGACATCTCTTCTTTGCTGCGTGGAACCAATATAGATATAATGGCATCCTATGATTCCGATTTCAACTCAGAGTATTCCAATCCAACTGCCGAAATTCAAAACATCTTATCTGGTGTTGACTCATATGCTTTTTCAGATGCAAATGTAGATCTTAATATTAAAACATATAGATACTACACAAATATCCCAGAAGGAACTAATAATGAAATTTACAATGATTTTAAGGATGTTGCTGAAGATGACAGAGATTCCACAAGCAGTGATCTAGCCTTCTTGTTTAGTGGAAAAGAAATGGATGATGAAGGGATCGGAACCGGTGCTGTATATACAGGCAGTTCAGGTCAAGCATATGCAGTTGCTCAGATGGTTTCAGCAGGTACGTTCTCTAGTTATCAAGCTTCGTCTACAGGTAAGCGAGTTCTTACAGCACATGAACTTGGCCATAATTTTGGCGCAACCCATAACGAAGCCTATACTTGGGGTAATTGGCCAAGTTACTACACTTGTATGAGAAGTCCTTTTGAAGGAACCTCTTACCCAAACTACATGCAAATTGAATTCTCCAACCTTAATGACCATGGAGATTCTAGTCACAACAACATCTTACATGTAGTATCAAATAAAGGCACTATTGCAGGCTTCCAATAAACAATAGCCAAATATACATTATTTCAAGTCAAGCGGAAGAGTTTGTCTTGAAATAGTATTTTTTTGAAAGTTTAGGAGGAAGAACATATGAATAAAAAATTCGCTTATACATTTATAGCCATCTGTGTACTAGCATTGATAGCTTTCTTCATTGTATTTTCATTATCAGATCAAACAGATACTACAAAAAATGAAAATGGTACCCTGAGATATTTCATACGCAACTCAGATAATACAGCTCATTCAGTAACAGTAGAAATACTCGACTCACAAAATAATTCCAAATTTAATAAAACATACAATATAACTCCAAATGAACGATTGGAACCTACTCCCATTAGTCTGAAAAAAGATACTTATTTATATAAAATTACTTTGGACAATAGCATAACAAAGAGACAAATTACAGGAGAGTACCCAGAAGACCTAGACTTAGAGTTATTGATTATTGAAGTTAATAAAAATCCTAAAGAACCATTAGAACTCCATCATGCCATTGAGTGAATCAAATATCCAGAATGGATGAATGACGAGTAAACAATTCCTCTCTTCGAACTGATACATCTAGATCTTCACAAAATTACAGAGACTAACAAACAAATTTGATTTTATATGAATGAACATATCAATCCGTGCAGATGCACGGATTCCTCCCACAGGTGGGACAACTCTGTGGATATTTCTCGTTGAAGACTTCTTCCAGATCTATCCCGTAGAGGTTTGCCAGTGCCCCTATCCACGCAAAACAGTCGGCCAGTTCTTCCCGGATGTTTTCCCGGTCGTCCCGCCGGATTGCCTCTGCAAGTTCACCCACTTCTTCCACCAGCCAGAGGGTGGTCGCTGTTTTTCCCCGCCTTTTATCGTTTTCAAGATAAAGGTCACGCATCAGTTGCTGGAAGGCTGCAATTTTCATTAATTGCCACCTCAGGGACGTACAGGCACGTTTTTCTCATGCAGGTACTTTTTAACATCGCCAACAGTATATTCCCCGAAATGAAAAATACTTGCAGCCAATCCTGCATCGGCTTTACCTTTTACAAAACCTTCCTGCATGTGTTCAGGGCCGCCCACACCACCGGAAGCAATTATAGGAATTTCCAATTCCTCAGACAATTTGCGGATTATCGGCAGGTCAAAGCCGTCATAAGTACCATCACGATCCATGCTGGTCAGCAAGATTTCGCCTGCTCCCAGTTCTTCTACCTTTTTGGCCCACTGTACCGCATCGATACCGGTACGCTTGCGTCCGCCGTAGATCACGACCTCATACCATACACGGCTTCCGTCTTCAAGTTCTATGATTGTTTTGTCAGGATTATTGTCTACATCTGTATTACGCTTACAATCAATAGCAACAACGATACATTGAGAACCGAATATCTGCGCACCTTCCCTCACAAGTCCCGGGTTCTTGACCGCAGCCGTGTTAATGGAGACCTTATCCGCACCCGCACGCAGGATTTCACGGATACGTTGCACCGAACCAATTCCTCCCCCCACTGTCAGGGGAATGAAAACCTCGTTGGCTGTGCGCTGTATTACATCGATCATGGTATCCCTGCCTTCATGGGATGCCGTGATATCCAGGAAAACCAGTTCGTCAGCGCCCTGTTCATTATAGCGTTTTGCCAGTTCCACCGGATCACCGGCTTTCCTGAGGTCAAGGAATTCCACACCCTTGACTACGGTCCCGCCGGCTTCGTCCAGGGTAACATCAAGACAGGGGATGATTCTTTTTGTGAGCATGCAAATGACAATGAAGTATTATTGTATTAAATATTGTTGTAGAAATGCAGTACCTACTTCGTAAATTACATATATGTTCAATAAATACATTCTATTGTTGACTGAAAACGGGAGTGGTTGTATGATGTATAGCAGGCGTGCATATGCCTCACCCGTGAGACATATGCTACATGACATGCCGCATGATTCCTTTGTCAATGCACACGTAGT
>JASMTL010000199.1:0-3906 GCA_041694315.1 Methanosarcinaceae archaeon
AGTGCCCGTGAAAAAAGGGAATGGTAACATCTCTTTATGCAGTTCGAACGTTGGATTTTTAGACATCTGTTGACATAAGTGCCCGTGAAAAAAGGGAATGGTAACTCTATACTGAATAATTTGACCGAACCTACGTTCAAATTTCGTTGACATAAGTGCCCGTGAAAAAAGGGAATGGTAACTAAACATCAAAGAACTGCGGCTTTGCCAAACTCAACAATAAGAATGAAGTGGGAAAACCTTAAGCGTTGAGTTGTGTGGGTAAAATCTGAAACAAAGACATTAAAACTGGATTTTATTTGTCATTCATCCGGTATACACTGATTTCTATCATTGGTTGGATATGTTTTATTTCCGATTTTGCAATATAGAATAAATAGCCAATACAATTTTTCAAATTAAATCACCTCTAAAAAATACAATGAAGTCCTCCCTCTCCTAAAAATGCCAAATAGCAAAACTTATACAACTTACCATCAATCATTTGCTGGAAATATAAAATATGAAAGGGGTACTAAAATTGGGAGATATCGAACTCAATCCTTCACAGTCACAGGCAGTTGATTATACAGACGGACCACTTCTAATACTAGCAGGTCCTGGTTCTGGCAAAACCCTGACCATTACGGAAAAAGTCGTAAACCTTGTGGATGAAGGATTTTCTCCTGACCGGATACTTGCCCTGACATTCTCTGAAAAGGCTGCAGGTGAGATGGAGGAGAGAATTGAAAACCGCATTGGTGAATCCAGCGCAATTACGGTATCCACCTTTCATTCCTACTGCAATGATTTGCTCAGGGAGTTCTCCCTGTATGCTGGCATTAATCAGGGTACCAGATTGGTCTCACAGGAACATTCCCATGTCTGGGGAATAAACAATATCGACTCCTTTGGTTTTGAGAACATTGCGATTCCCAACAGACCCTATGATCTCATCACAAGCCTGCTGGAGGGTGTGTCTCAGTTACATGACCATCTGGTAGGTCCGCAGGAGTTGCAGGATTTTGTCACGCGAAAGCTGGACGAAATAGTTGATGAAGAAGAAAGGGATGAACTGCTCAAACTTGCCGACCTTGCCAGGTTCTATTCACATTACCAGCAGTACAAAAGGGACCATAATTTCATGGATTACGATGACATGATTACAATGACATGTCGCCTGCTGGAAAACAATGAAGTTGTTCGAAATCAGATTCGCAACAGATATGATTACGTTCTGGTAGATGAATTCCAGGATACAAATTATGCCCAGTTATATCTTATCAATCTAATTGCCGATGGCACAAATCTTACCTGTGTTGCTGATGATGACCAGTGCATATACAGATTCAGGGGTGCCTATCTTTCCAATATCAAACAGCTGCAGGATTACTATGCATCCCTTGAGAAAATACCCCTGGATCGCAATTACAGGTCCAGCTCACAGATAGTACAATTATCCCAGCAATTGATTGCAACAAACCCGGAAAGGGAAGATAAGACTCTGCATTCCCACAATGGCGATGGGGAGAAAATAAAGATAGTAAAAACACCGGATGATTCCAGTGAGGCCAGTTGGGTTGCAGATGAGATCCAGCGGCTGATTGAAGAAGAGGATATTGCTCCAGAAGAGATCTTTGTACTTACCAGGAAACGTGCTGATGGGAAAAAGTACAGTGATGCATTGAAAGGCAAAATGGTTCCTGTGGAATATGTGGGCAATCTGCAGCTTAAGAATTATCCCATTGTACAGGAAGCCCTGGCCTACATGCATATTGTCGCTGATCCTTTCAATAATGGAATTGCTTTTGCCAAAGTGTTTGCAAGGGAAGGAATAAGTGAGCATGACCTCCAGAAGATCAATACTGTGGCAAAACAGCTCAGCCGGGAGACTGAACTGGAAGGGGACGGAATCTATTCTGTGCTGCAACACCATCTGGATGATGTCCCTATAATCCAAAAGGCACTTGTCAAGTCCATCCTTGCCAGGCTCAATGAACTTATCGATTACAGGAAAAATCACCTGCCATCTGATACTGTGAAGTATCTGTTATCCGAGAAAACCGACCTGTACAGGGCCCAGTTGCTTGCAGATACCCTAGCTTCCAGAAGGAATATTCATATCCTCAATTCCCTGACCAGTATGATAGAAGATCTGGAACTTGTGGACGGGGGTTCTGAATTTGCCAGGGCTGTTGAATATCTGGAACTTGTTTTCAATCTGGATATCGGGGAGGAGAAAACCAGTGAGGAAAATACTGTTAAGGTTATGACAATCCACCAGTCAAAGGGTAAGGAAGCAAAGGTTGTTTTTGTCTGTGATATGGCTGACCGCCATCTGCCTCTGAGATTCACCAAAAAGCAATTCCGTGTTCCCGGGGAACTTGAGAAGGGTGTGCAGAGGGATGTGGAGGATAAAATCCTGCATCTGGAGGAAGAACGCAGGCTGGCTTATGTAGCCATGACCCGATCCAGGGAAAAGCTGTATCTCACATTTCCTGAAAAATATGCAGGCAACAAGCGAGGTATCAAACCCAGTGAGTTTGTCAGCCAGTTAGATTATGAATCCAATCCCCTGATTGAATACATTGAAACTGACAAATTGCAGGATACAGAGACTGTTGCCACAGAATCGCCATTGAAAGGAAAACAGGATGAATATCTCAGGCTTTTGAACATGTATGCCGGCCAGGGGCAGATGAAACAGGCACTGGAGTCACTGGTGGTGCTGGCTCAGTTAAAAGAGATAGAGGATAAGGGCAACCTGGCTGTTTTTGATATTGAGGAATTTTTGAACATCACACCTAAAGAGATGGGAGAACTGGAGGCACTTGTGAATGAAGATTTACCACCTCTTGTAGATTCTGACATGCGTTTCTCGGCGTCCAGGATCAGGCAATACATGGAGTGTCCCCTGAAATTCAAGTATAGCAATGTACTGAATATACCGATTCCTCAAAAGACATTCTTCCAGACAGGAACCGATGTGCATTCTGTGTTTGAACAGCTTTGCAGGCACAAGATGCAGGGCGAGTCCATTGATATGGAACTTGCCACTCGTATCCTGGATAAAACCTGGGATGGTTCTGTTTTCGATTCAGAGACTCACGAGCAGCAGGAACTTGAAAGAGTCAGGCAAATGCTGGAATACTGGTTTGAGTTTGAGGAAAGTAATGTCAATGAAACGATCGCTGTGGAGGAAAAGTTCAATCTCAAACTTGATGGAGCACAGTTTGGAGGAGTAATTGACCGAATCGACCAAACCCCTGCGGGCGAGTATATTGTTATTGATTACAAGACCAGCAAAAGTCCATTGAGCAAGAATAAAATGCCAGAAGATGTACAACTTGCCCTGTACTGCCAGGCTGTCAGAGAGAGGTATGGAAAATATCCTATCAAAGCAGGGCTGATGTATGTCAACCCGAAGGTTCGGGACCTCAGGTTAATGGATGTGGACGAAGCACAGATCAATTCTGTACTTGATGGTGTCAGGGAGATTGTGGCAGATATTAAGGCCGAGGATTTTGAGGTCAAGGAAGGGCCGGATTGTTATTTCTGTGATTATAAGGGGATTTGTGAGTGGTACAATGAGAACAAGTAATTATTATAGGGTGTTAATAGATGATTGATGCAGAATTGAATGGGAAAGTACCTGAGGTACAAAATCGTGAAGATATTTTAACTTCTAACTATTTTAGTTTAATAAAATATTGTACAATGCGTACTTTTTCTCATACTTTTCTTAGTGCAGCTCGAAGTTTAAAAGGAGAACAATTTAATATTCCCTGTATACCAGATAAAGGATGGTATCCGTTCACGTCTCAGAAAATTTGGTATATTGAAGTGAATAAATATATATAGATAACAATTAAAACTGTCCTTATATATGATGATACTTAGTTCTGATATTGATCCAATGTTTCCCCA
>JASMTL010000200.1:0-4528 GCA_041694315.1 Methanosarcinaceae archaeon
CACAGGGGAGGAGGACGGTCGTCAGGACGTGAGACCATTGGCAGGGTAGCAGCCGGCGCAATTGCAAAAAAATTACTTGAAACATACGGTATCGAAGTAGTCGCACATGTAATCGAACTCGGAGGAATCCGGGCAGAAAATATCGATCCAGATATCAAAACTGCAATCGAAAAAAATCCTGTGCGCTGCGCCGACCGCACAGCTGCAGTAAAAATGCTTGAAATGATAGAAAAAATGCGCAACAGCGGGGAAAGCACCGGAGGAATTGTGGAAATCCTTACCACTGGTGTACCGACAGGACTGGGAGAACCGGTATTCAATAAGATCGATGCTGATATTGCGGCTGCAATGATGGGTATTGGTTCAATCAAGGGAATTGAATTTGGTGCCGGCTTCAAGGCTGCCCGAATGAGGGGCAGTGAGATGAACGATGCCTTTGAAGTTGACAATGAAACAATAAAACCCCTTACCAACAATGCAGGCGGAGTACTCGGAGGACTTACCACAGGCATGCCAATAGTCTGTCGCTGTGCTGTAAAACCCACCCCATCAATCTCATTGCCCCAGCATACGGCAGATATGGTGACCAAAAAAGAAGAAATTATAGAAATAAAGGGGCGACATGATCCGACTATCCCCCCCAGAATGGTGCCTGTTGCCGAAGCTATGATGGCAATTGTACTGGCCGACCACATGATACAGAGCGGCCGTATGAATCCGGATAGGATACTGCCTGAAAAATGAAAAAGAAAAAAGGATTACAGATCCAGTTTTTCCATTCTTCCTACGGCTTCTTCTATACGTTCAACTGTCTGGGTGAGAGCAAACCTGATATAGCCTTCACCATAGTCGCCAAATCCTACACCCGGAGTCGCGACAATTCCCGCCTCCTCAAGCAGGAGGGAAGAAAAGTCAATTGAACTGTATTTCTCGGGAACGCGGGCCCATACGTAGAAGGTGGCCTTTGGTGGATTCACAGCAAGACCCATAGCATCAAGACCTTTCAGCAGGGTGTCACGTCTTTGCTTGTATATATTATTCATATCTGTGACACACTGCTGGGAACTGTCCAGTGCAGTAATTCCTGCCTTCTGAACTGCCTCGAATGCACCTGAATCTATATTGGACTTGACCTTGCCAAAACCGGTGATTATATTCCTGTTACCCACGGCAAAGGCAATTCTCCAGCCGGTCATATTGTAAGTCTTGGAAAGAGAATAGAATTCAACACCAACATCCATGGCACCGTCTACACTCAGGAAACTTGGAGCCTCATAACCATCATACACCATGTCTGAATAAGCATTATCATGGACAACCACAATATCATTTTCCCGGGCAAAGTCCACAACCTCTTCAAAGAACTTGAGACTTGCCGTGGCTGAAGTCGGGTTGTTGGGATAGTTCATGAACATGAGTTTTGTTTTCTCAAGTACATCCGCTGGAATCGAATCCAGGTCCGGAAGGAAATCATTTTCCTCAAGCAGAGGCATAATGTGAGGTACACCGCCTGCAAATTGGGTGCCTATCTTGTACACCGGGTATGCAGGATCGGGCACAAGGGCTACGTCTCCGGGATTGAGGAAAGCAAGAGGGATGTGTGCTACACCTTCCTTGGAACCGATCATTGTGAGGGCTTCAGTGGCCGGATCAACATCAATTCCCTTTGTCTCCTTACACCAACGGGCTGCTGCCTCCCTGAAAGCCGGCATGCCAGAATAGGATGGATACCTGTGGGTTGAGGGATCGCGGACAGCCTCGCACATGGAATCAACGATATGCTGATGGGTAGGTTGATCAGGGTCACCGACACCAAGGTCTATTACATCGACGCCCTGTTCTTTGACCCTGGCTTTGGCTTCGTCGATCGTTGCAAACAAATATGGTGGTAGTGCATTTATTCTGTCTGAGTACATTGCTTCACCTGAATTATAATCAAAATTTTCGATATATCAGTATCAGTGGTCATATTGTAACGAAGCTATTTAAGAATCATGGGTGGCAAAAAGGAAAAGGTTACTTATTGCTCAATGGCTTCAAGGGTATCCTTATTCCCGGCTAATGTTTCAGAGAAAGATGAAGATTCAGGAAGTGACAGGGTGAAATCGTATGTATAATCCAGTTCAACTGAACCAGAAGTCAGATTACAGGCAAGAACATGGCCTCCGACTGTTTTGTTTGCATCTATGAAATGGAAATGATAACCCGGCACATTGATGTTTTCAATATAATAGGGAAGAAGGAAGCCAACCATTGTACCATTAATATTTTCATGATGATACACAGCTTCCTCTTCTGCCACTACGTCCAGCAGAGGGCGATAGGGCTTACTCTGGGCAGGTACACTTCGTATACTTAGGTTTTCAAATGTTCCCTCTATTTTCAATGCATACAGGAGATTTGGGCCGGGAATGTTTTCTTTAATCATGGATTGGAGAGACGCATAATCCGTATTTGACCCAATTGTGATCGTGTCATCTGCTTCAAAGAAGGTCACTGCCGCAAAAGGAGTTGTAGCCGTATCGTTTACCTGATAAATGTAACCATCTGCTTTTGCCCGGTAAACTTCACCGTCAATAACTATCATTTCACCATCCAGCCGATCAAAGGTACCCAATCCAATATCACCCTGTTCCTTAAGATCGCGAACCTGCATATCCCCATCATAGGAGCCGGCAATTAAAGAGTCAATTGTGGATGTCTGGAAAAGAACATCATTATTGGATACGGCAGGTTCATCAGTTGTTGTGGTACAACCTGAAAAAGTAAGAAATAGCAGAATGCCCAGCAGCACAATACTCCAGATATTATTACTCATAGTGAAGTGTATGAAAATAAAAGTATAAATATTTTTTTTGTGTTGGGGTAAAATTCCATTTTTCCAACATTGGAAGCATAAATGTGCCGCTGCATTCATAACAATTTACAAATCCATTTTTTGTACTATACCAAAAATACCAAAAGGTTTAAACTTGAAACACAATGTATGAGTGAATAACCAGAATCATTTATATATAAAGAATGTGAAAAGAGAGAGAGAGAAATGAGAGAAATTATTGGGAATATTGTTTTTTGGCCAGATACCAAAAAAGTATTTTTGCTTCTGTTAACAATAGCCATAATTGCCACTTCCGGCTGTACGGAAGAAAATAGTTCTGACAAGCAGGAAAAAACAACCGTTGTTGTAAGCATACTTCCCCAGGCTGAATTCGTGGAAAAGGTTGGAGGAGAACATGTTGAAACAATTGTGATGATTCCCCCGGGTGGAAGTCCTGCAACCTATGAACCAACTTCAAGTCAGCTGAAAGAACTCAGCAAAGCGGAAATATACGTAAAAGTTGGTTCCGGATTGCCCTTTGAAAAAGTATGGCTTCAAAAAATAAAGGACCTTAATGAAGACATGTTACTTGTGAATTCTTCGAAAGGCATCGATCTGAGGCCCATGGGAGAAGGTATGGACCCTCATGTATGGAATGACCCCAATAATGCAATGATAATGGTCGATAACATATACAAAGCCCTGGTTGAAGTTGACCCATCCAACAAAGAAACATATACACAAAACCGGAATTCGTACATCGATGAACTTAAATCGCTTGACAGGCAAATCCAGGAAACACTTGAAAATAAGTCAGGGAATAGTTTCATGGTTTACCACCCTGCATGGGGATACTTTGCAGAAAGGTACGATCTAAATATGGTACCCATCGAAATCGAAGGGAAGGAACCAAGTCCCAGACATCTCAGTGACATCATCAATTTTGCAAAACAGGAAAACATAACTGTTATCTTTGTGCAGGCCCAATTCAGTACACAGAGTGCAGAGGCGGTTGCAGAGGAGATCGACGGCAAAGTTGTGAAAGTGGACCCCCTTGCCCGTAACTATACAGACAATATGTATAAAGTATCCGAGGCATTCCGTGAAGGACTCAAATAACCACCAATATGCAGTGGAAATAAAGGATGTGTGGTCGTACTACCACGATATACCTGCCCTCAAAGAGATAAACCTTGACGTACAGGAAGGAACTTTCCTGGGAATCATTGGACCTAACGGTGGGGGAAAAAGTACTTTATTAAAAGTCATTCTCGGCCTGATAGAACCTGATAGGGGTGATGTCCGTGTATTCGGTAAAAAACCGAGGGAGGGGAAAAACATTATAGGTTATGTCCCCCAGCACAGTGCATCCAAACTGGATTTCCCTATCAATGTATGGGATGTAGTCATGATGGGACGTATTGGAAAAAAGTCCCTTTTCAGGAAGTACAATCCAAATGACAGAAAAGTTGTGAAGGAAGCCCTTGAAAAGGTCAAATTGTATGAATACAGGGACCGTCATATTGCCGAACTTTCCGGCGGGCAGAGGCAGAGGGTTTTCATAGCCCGGGCACTTGCCACAGAACCAAAACTGTTACTTCTCGATGAACCTATGGCAGGAATAGATACAACTATGCAAAAGGAGTTCTATGAAATACTTGAAGAACTCAAATCCCAGGTTACAATCATTATGGTATCCCACGATATTAG
>JASMTL010000201.1:0-2817 GCA_041694315.1 Methanosarcinaceae archaeon
GAGATGTACAATTGGAACATATTGGTAGTTTCAGTATAAATGAAAATGAAGCAAGTAAGCGTAATATTGAAAATATGATTGGGGCGGTGCAGGTTCCTCTGGGAATTGCAGGTCCCATTAAAATAGGAGGGGAATTTGCGCAAGGAGAATATTATCTTCCTCTTGCCACTACAGAGGGGGCTCTGGTTGCCAGTGTGAACCGTGGTTGTTCAGCTATTTCTGCTTCAGGTGGCACCGTAGTGAGAATTTTCAATGAAGTGATGACCAGGGCACCTGTGTTCAGGATGAATGATATCAATCATGCAAAAGAATTTATTGACTGGATAAAAGACGGGGACGTTTTTGGGCAACTTCAAAATAAAGCTTCTGAAACAACACGTTTTGGTAAACTTACCGGTGTTGAGCCATATGTACTGGGTAACAATGTTTACCTGCGTTTTGAATTTGATACCAAGGATGCCATGGGAATGAATATGGTAACCATTGCTACCCAGGCAATTGTGGATCTGATCAGTGATGAGTTCGGTGTATATCCGGTGTCTCTTTCCGGAAACATGTGCTCCGACAAAAAACCCGCAGCTATCAATACTATCAAGGGTAGGGGTAAAACTGTGGTTGTTGAAGCTGAATTAACAGCTGAAGTTGTAGAAAAGAAATTAAAGACCACTCCACAAGCAATGGAAGAAGTGAATTACAGGAAAAATCTTCTGGGCTCAGCACGTGCCCAGTCGCTGGGATTCAATGCCCATGCTGCTAACATCATCGCTGCCATGTACATTGCCTGTGGTCAGGACCCTGCTCATGTTGTTGAGGGTAGCAATGCGATAACTACAATGGATGTCACAAAATATGGCTCCCTTTATTGTACTGTGACCCTGCCGGCATTACCGCTGGGTACTGTGGGTGGAGGAACTAAAATAGGTACGCAGGCAGAATGCCTGGGTTTGCTGGGAGTTGCCGGTGGGAGTGATGTGCCCGGTGTCAATTCAAAAAAAGTGGCTGAAATAATAGCATCAGCAGTACTTGCAGGAGAGACCTCTCTTGTAGGTGCGCAGGCAGCCGGTCATCTGGCACGGGCCCATGCTGAACTGGGACGATAATCAGGATCTCTGGGAGTGATATATCTCCCCGATCCTTTCCAGGGTCTCTGCTTCTTCAGGGGTTTTATCATCCCTCACATTAACAAGCCTGGGAAAACGCAGGGCATATCCGGATTCATAATTGGGACTCTTTTGTATCTCTTCAAAAGCAACCTCAAAAACAATCTCAGGCTTTAGTTCTATTTTTCTGCCGGCTTCATAAACAATCAAATCAGAAAAAAGAGTGGTAAGTTCTGCCAGTTTTTCGTCTGTAATTCCGGTGGCTACTTTGCCAACGGCAGGGAATTTCCCGGTGTCCGGGTCATAACAACCAAGTGCATAGGAACCAATCAGGTTTGCCCGTCGTCCATATCCCCACTCGGCACCGATAACCACAAGATCCAGGGTTTCCATGAGTGGTTTTTTCTTGAGCCAGTTCTTGCCCCTTTTACCCGGGGAATAAGGTGCATCGGGTTTTTTGATCATTATGCCCTCATGACCTGCCCTGAGGGCATCTGCATAGATTTCCTGTATCTCTTCCTCATTATCGGTGATTACTTGTCTGTCTACGAGTATCCTGTCACTGCTTTGGACATTCTGGAACAACAACTCTCTTCTTTTCCTGAGAGGATTGTCAATCAGGCTTTCCCCGTTTAGATAGAGTATGTCAAAGAGATTTAATTTGAGCGGAATTGCTTTGGCGATTGCTTCAACGTCATATTTTCTTCTGAACCGCTTAAGTATGTCCTGGAATGCACGAGGTTTGCCATCCTCTCCGATTGCCACGGCTTCTCCTTCTAGAATGGCCGTGTCTGCATTCACATTTTCCTGAACTGCTTTTAATACATCGGGCAGGGAGGATGTTACATTCTCAAGCCTGCGAGAGAATATGCGTATGTTATCTCTTTCTTTATGTATCTGCACTCTTGCCCCGTCAAACTTCCATTCCACGGCAACTTCCCCGAGGTCATTCAGGGCTGATCGGATACTGGGTGTTACCTGTGCCAGCATCATTTTGACAGGGCGATTCAGCTGGATGTCAAGTTTCTGTACTTCTTCATTGCCACCATTGCAGGCTGCAACTGCTACCAGCCCCAGGTCGTTTGTCAGCATGAATGCCCGCTCGACTGCGGTCACATCAGTTTCAAAAGCTTTGGATATCGCGTCCCTGACGATTCCTTCTCCCACACCGATACGCAGCTGTTCGATAGCAAGCCGGGCGAGATAACGTGCCTCTATAGGGGTTGCTGAATTGAAAAGATACTGTAGATTTTTTATTTTGGTTCCCTGGGAACGTTTTCCTGCAGTATCTGCAATATGGGTGAACCTCTCATAGACTTCTTTGATCTCCATGCCGGGGTTTTCTTCAATAAATGCTGAGAATGTGGACTGGCCGGCAGGATTGGAGGACAGGGCCTGTACTGCTGTTTCCCCTATGTCCCCGGTTTTACGGATGATATTTTCTATTTCCTCTTCTGAAACTCCTGATGATTTTGAGAGGGCGGTATATAGGAGCCTGTTCCCGACACCCATCTGCCTGTCACTCCAGGCGGGGAATACCGAACCCATTACAAAATGTGTCACAATAGGGAGTTCTTCAATTGTGACCTCTTTTAGGAGTTTTGCAATCACATTGGTCATTTCCAGTGAACCGGGAGTTTGCTCTATTCTTGCACATGTATTTGCAAAATATTCAAAAGAGGTCACTTATTAACACCTGTTCTCAATCTTCCCTGTA
>JASMTL010000202.1:0-6713 GCA_041694315.1 Methanosarcinaceae archaeon
TGCTTGTCTTTCAGACAGATCCCCAACAAATCCCGCCGGCAGGTTTTGATCCCGTTCAAAATGCCATTGAATGCGGATTCGCAGCAGGGGAAACTGAATATTATTCCCTGTTGCAGCAAACCTGTATTGCAGCCACCCGGCTTAAGATAAAGAACTCTTATTCTCCGGATCTGCGAATAATCCATGCTGTGGAAGCGCTGGATGATATTGACGAGGCGGCCAACCTGCTTGCTGAGAGATTGGGTATATGGTATGGCGAACATTTCCCCGAAGCAGGCATGCTTACCGAAAACCTGGCCAAATTCGTAGCAGAGAATGGCCTCAGGCAGGACCTGCCGCAGGATTCGCAGTTGCGTGAGACTGCCCGCTCATCGGTGGGTATGGAAATGGATGCAGAGGATGGGGCTATAATAAAGGCTTTTGCAGCGGACCTAACTTCCCTGTATGAGAGGCGTCATATGATCGAGGCCTATATTCACAAAAATATGGAACAGCTTGCTCCCAATCTGGAGGAGGTCGCAGGAGCCAATCTGGGCGCGCGTTTGATCAGTATGGCCGGCGGATTGCAATCTCTCTCCCGGATGCCGTCAAGCACCATTCAGGTAATGGGTGCAAACCAGGCATTATTCAAACATCTCAGAGGCAAGGCTACCTCTCCCAAACACGGTATTATTTTCAATCATCCTCTTATCAAGAATTCCCATCCCAAAATCCGGGGCAAAATGGCCCGTGCTCTGGCTTCAAGCTTGAGTATCGCAAGCAGGGTGGATGCTTTTTCCGGCCACCTCAATCCTGCAATTAAAGAGAAACTGGATCGTAAGATCCTGTCCATCAAGGAGGGAAATAAATGAAGGTCAAAACCTTCCATGAAAATATTTTCACACTACAGCAGGGCAAAAAGAGGTTCCTTGCTACCAGAAATCTTACTCCCGGCCTGGAAGTGTACGGGGAGCGCCTGGTGCAGGTTGAAGAAGCAGAGTACCGTATCTGGGAGCCCAAAAGGAGTAAACTTGCGGCAATGTTGCTCAAAAAACTTCCCTCGCCCTTCACAAACACATCGAAGGTGCTTTACCTGGGCTCGGCCACAGGTACCACTGTGAGTCATGTTTCGGATATTGTGCATCAGGGAATGGTCTATGCTGTAGAGTTCTCACCCCGCACAATGCGGGACATGTTACCTATCTGTGAAGAAAGGGCAAATATAATTCCTCTGCTTGCCGATGCTTCCAAACCACAATCCTATGCAAATATTGTGGAGCCGGTTGACGTGATATTCCAGGATGTGGCCCAGCCGGACCAGGCATCCATCGCCCTGTCCAATGTGCAGCACTTCCTGAAACCCGGCGGTTACCTGTTGATGAGCATCAAGGCCCGGAGTGTGGATTCCACGGCAAAACCCGATACGGTCTTTAAACAGCAGCTCAAAATATTACTGGAACAAGATAATTCAAAATTGGAACTTGTCAAGAAACAGAAACTGGCACCGTTCCATATAGATCATCTCGGCGTAGTTGTAAGGAAGACTGAATGAGGTTTGCAGGTGGTAGATCAGGATGAATTGAGACAGGGTCTGGGCAAATATTTCGGTGTCTGTCCCTCGTATCATCACTCCAAGGCCTGTTTATGTAAGAAGTGTCCGTCTTATCCGGGTGAAGGTTATATGTTCTGTGCTCGGGGTTCTGTATCAGGTGATACCAGGCAGGGATGTATGTGCAATGATTGTTATGTACATCATCAGTTTGCTCTTGAAGGGGATTATTTTTGCAGGGAGAGTTGAATTGTGAGTAAAAATACAATTATTGTGTTAATTTGTGTACTGGGAACTCTGGCTCTGGCAGGCTGTGTACAGCAGGAGGTTGATAACACCACATCACAAACTGAAAAATGTGAATTTTCCGATGTTTCTGCAGCAGAGGCATTCAATCTGATTGAAGAACAGGACGTTTTCATCCTGGATGTGCGTACTCAATCTGAGTATGAGGCGGGACATCTGGAGGATTCCTACCTGATCCCTGTTTCTGAACTGAAAAATCGATTGGATGAGGTGCCATCAGATACTGCGATTCTTGTTTACTGTCGCAGTGGCAGACGCAGTGTAACGGCATCGAATATTTTGCTCGATGCGGGCTATTGTGATGTATATAATATGGAATCCGGCTTTAATGAATGGCGTTCAGCGGGTTATCCCTATGTGGGATGATTTTCTTGAATATTTGAAGAGCATCTGATTCCTGCTGTTTTCGGGTTTTGAACTTACTACTGGTTAGTACATAACGTTCTGATGGCTTATATCTACATGACTTACTATAATATATTATGAGAAAAAATGTCGATTTACACAGATTCTGGATATTACTGGTCAGTGCAGTAGTATTGGTATTGCTTTCGTCAGTATCCCTGGCTGCTGAGATAACAGTGGATGACGATGGGACTGAAGATTATACAACAATTCAGGACGCTGTAAATAATGCAATTAGTGGTGACACAATTCTTGTTTATCCAGGTACATACAGTGAGAATGTGGATGTGGGTAAAGAATTGAACATCACTTCGGTAGGCGGTGTTTCTGTCACACATGTCACTGCAGCTGCCTCAAATGATAATGTATTCCATATTATTGCTGATGGTGTGACAATTAATGGTTTCAATATGAGTGGTGCAACTGATGCCACTGGTATACGTATTGAAAGCTCTAATCACTCCACTATAATCAATAACATGTTGTCCAATAATTATCTTGGTATCTCTTTAATCTATTCTGACAACAATAATGTAACTATCAATAATGCATCTGGTAACATCTATGCGGGGATTTATCTGCTCCAGTCTGATAATAACGATTTAAATGATAACATTGTATCAAACAACGCCCAATATGGAATTTATCTATCTTCTCTTGGAGTCGTCTCCAGAAACAATTATTTTACCAATAATACTGTCTATAACAATCTAAAAGGTATCTTTTTACAATCTCCTCAAGATAGCACTTTGACTAATAATACTGTGTTTAACAATACTAATAATGGTATTACTCTGGATAGTTCTGGTGATAACTTCGATACTGAAAACAATACCCTTATAGGTAACACCGTTTTGAATAATTATAATGGCGTAATAATTGATGATATGAATTACAACAATTTGATCCAAAATAATGTGTCAAATAATACGTACAAGGGAATCTATCTTTTTGATAGTCATTACAACAATTTGACTGAGAACACTGTGTTGGAAAATTGTGTTTTTGGAATCTATCAGAATATTGGTGGACTACATTTGACTACTTCAAATTACAATTTTATTGAGAATAATAACATATCTAATAATGGGGACAATGGAGTATATATTGGTGGATATTATGGATGCGGAAACAATAATTTGAGTGGAAATATTCTGTCCAGTAATGGCTGGTATGGAATTAGCTTAAAAGGAGCTGACCATTACATCTACAACAATACTATCTCAAATAATGGAAACGGTGGCATATCTTTGGATGGTTCATGTAAAGAAAACCATATATATAATAATTTTTTCAACAATGCCAGGTGGAATGCTTATATTTCCGGAAGTTGGACTAATTACTGGAACACCACAAATACCACCGGCCCCAATATAATAGGTGGTCCTTATATCGGAGGTAACTTCTGGGAGACCCCGGATGGCACCGGTTTCAGTCAGTTAAACACAGATTCCGACGGGGATGGATTCTGTGATACTCCCAATGATACTTACAAAATATGTGAGGGTTATGAACAGTATGACTATCTGCCCCTTGCAAGTACAGCAGTAGAGGATAGTCAACCACCTGTAGTTATCCCTATTTCTCCGATGGAAGAAACAGTTGGACCCGGAGATTTGCTTGAACTGAATGTCTCGGTGACAGATGATTCTGATATTTCTTCAGTTGTGGTCAATGTTTCCAGCGTAAACGACACAGTGGACACAGCCTTCCTCACCAATGTCAATGGTTACTGGGTAAACAACTCTATAACTCTGGACGTAAACCCTCACGGGATGTACAATCTCAGCATCAATGCAACCGATGAGTTCGGAAATTCCAATACATCCATGAACCTATCTGTGATAGGGGAATCAACTACTCCAGGAGATGGCAATGAGGACGATGGTGGCAACCCTGTCTATCATCCACAGCCATTGTTTGACGTACCGACTGGAAATCCCTTGTTGTTGGTGGGTGTACTGGGGATTGCAGTTATGTTCTTCGTGAGAAGGAGAGAGTAACCGGAAAGGATTTTTTACTCCTTCTTTCCTTTTCACATGCATGTTGTATGATGAGATTGATTGGGCAGATGTCTGGATCGAGCAGATGAAATTGCATAACGAGGCGGATGAACAGGTTCAACAGCCGGATCGCTGGGGCACCTATGAAAATGCCAGACGCTTCTGGCAATCCTCCCGCAAAAGTGGTAAACGGCTGGAAAAGACCCTGCGGGAGATAAAGCATGACAGCGATTCCCGGATACTGGACATAGGTGCCGGTCCGGGTTCAATGGCAATTCCCCTGGCGCAAAGGGTGTCCCATGTAACTGCAGTGGAGCCGGCTGAAGGGATGACAGAAGTCCTGAAGGAAAATATCAAACATTACCATCTCAACAATGTCACATGTATCCAGAAAAACTGGGAGGACGTGTCCCTGGAGGAACTGGATTCTCCTTATGATGTAATTGTAGCGTCCTATTCTCTGCACGTGCCCGATATCAGGGAGGCTATTGAAAAGATCCAGCAGTTAAGCAGTGGCAAGGTTTACATCTACTGGTTTGCAGGTGCGACCTCCTGGGATAAGAATTATTCACGTATCTGGCCGCAGTTACACGGCAGACAATATTATCCCTCTCCCAAATGTGATGTGCTCTACAATGTGCTCTACAGGATGGGAATCTATCCGGACATGGAAAATTTTGAATTGATACATGAGACCCGGTTTTCTTCCCTGGATGAGGCGGTTCAGCATTACAAACCCCATTACAAGATTGCCACTAATGAGCAGGAACAGATACTGCGCTCCCATCTGGAAGAAATACTGGAAAAAAAAGGGGACGAGCTGGTTCAGGTGGGTCGCTCGTCAAGGGTAAAAATATCGTGGGATAATTCCCACTGATTTTTTCAATGCAAAAAGTGCCTCATTCCGGTAAATACGAGGGAGACGTCCAGCCGGTTGGCGGTGTCTATAACTTCATTGTCCCGGATTGAGCCGCCCGGGGAGACAATATATTTGATATTGTTTTCGGCGGCATGGATGATGCTGTCATCGAAGGGGAAGAAGGCATCAGAAGCAAGGACACATTCTGAGAGAATATTGTTGCAGTACTCCTCAAAGTCCATTTCAGGCTGTTCCCTGTCATAGATCTCTTTCAGGTTTTCCCTTGCCTTGGTGGCACATAATTTGCGGATGGAATCCACACGATTGGGTTGGCCGGCACCCATTGCCAGCATCATGTAGCACCCATCCTCATATTCCCATGAAAGATTGACAGCATTGGATTTGGTGCATTTGCAGGCCGCAATACAGAATTCGGACAGCCCCCTTTTCTCCTCGGGATACTCGGTCTCGGTGACACATTCCCATTTCTCGTACAATCCGATATTGCGGGACTGTTTGAGCATTCCTCCTGCAATATACTTGTAGGTAAATTCCGCATCAAAGGATTCATTGAATGAAGGCAGCTCCAGCAGGCGCAAATTCTTGCTCTTGCTCTTCAAAAAGTCCAGTGCATCGTGTTTGAATTCCGGAGCGATAATGATCTCCACGAACTTGCCCTTGAGGAATTTGGCGGATTCGAGATCCATCGCGACATTGGTGCATATGATACTTCCAAAGGCGGATATCGGATCACCGTCCCAGGCAGCCTGCAGGGCCTGCAGGAGTGTGTTTCCGGTTGCCAATCCACAGGGATTATTGTGTTTGACGATACATACTGCAGGTTTTTCGTGTCCCAATTCCTTGACAGTCTGGAGGGCGTTGTCCCCGTCCACATAATTGTTGTAAGATAGTTCCTTGCCATGCAGCTGGCGACAGTTTGCAAGGGCAGGTCCCTCAATTTCTGGCTGGGAGAAAAATAATGCTTCCTGATGCCAGTTCTCTCCATAACGTAGTTCTCTGCCACCTGTGAAATTAAGCCGCAGGGTTTCTTCTCCCAGTAAGGTGCGACTTAAGTATGTATCAATTGTACTGTCATAGTTTGCTGTATGGCGGAATGCCTTGACTGCCATTTTTTCCCGGGTTTCCTGTGATACCACGCCACTTGAGCGCAGTTCCTTGAGGATATGTCCGTAATCCTGCGGGTCACTCAGCACTGTAACAGATTTGTAGTTCTTGGCAGCCGACCTGAGCATGGAGGGCCCGCCGATATCAATGTTCTCGATGGCCTCTTCCAGATTAACCCCTTTTCTGGATATGGTTATCTCGAAGGGATAGAGATTTACGGCCACCATGTCGATAAGTTCAATAGAAAGGTCTTCAGCGTCGCTGACGTGTTCCGGATTTTCCCGCAGGCAAAGCAGGCCACCGTGAATCTTTGGGTGGAGTGTCTTTACCCTGCCTCCCATCATCTCAGGAAATCCGGTGATCTCTGATACGTCAATTGTTTCTATTCCTGCATCCCGGAGCATACGTGCCGTGCCTCCGGTTGAAATGATCTCTATATCAAGTTGTTTGAGCCCGCGTGCAAAATCCACTATTCCCGTTTTGTCGG
>JASMTL010000203.1:0-9673 GCA_041694315.1 Methanosarcinaceae archaeon
CCTTACAGAGGAAGGTCACCGTATGCATCGTTTTATCCGACAGCTTTCACAAAAAAGAAGCGAAAGTATGCTTGCTGGTTTTTCAGAAGAGGAAAAAACTCTTTTCAGGAATTTGCTGGAGAAAGCCATTTCCAATTGCGTGGAGGCGTGTAAGTGAAAGAGCAGAGCCGTGCCCTTGGCTCGGAAAGTGTTGGCAAACTTCTCTTCAGGCTATCAGCGCCTGCCACTGTGGGTATGGTTGTTATGGGGCTGTACAATATAGTGGATACTATTTTTGTCGGTCGCGCTCTTGGGGAAGGAAGTGTACAGGGGATTGGTGGTATTGCTGTTAGTTTTCCTGTAGTAATGATAGCGATGGCTGTTTCCCTGGCAATCGGTCTGGGTGGCTCTTCCATAATTTCCCGCCGGCTAGGTGGCGATGATCTGGAAGGTGCGGAACGTACTTTTGGTAATATGGTCGGTCTGTCTCTCTCGCTGGGATTTCTGGTTTTTATCTTCGGGTCAATTTTTATTGTGCCCATTCTCAAAGCCTTTGGAGCAACACCGACGATATTACCCTTTGCCAGGGACTATTTACAAATTATACTTTATGGTACTCCTTTAATCACATTTGCCCAGGCTATCAATAATGTGGTGAGGTCTGAAGGCAATGCCAAAGTCGCTATGTATACAATGCTTATAGGGGCCGGCCTTAACATATTACTTGATCCCATCCTGATATTTGGTCTTGACATGGGTATCAGGGGGGCTGCGGCTGCAACTGTTATCTCCCAGTTTGCCACAACAATATTCCTGGTACATTATTTCCTGTCAGGTAAAAGCAGCCTGCAATTCCATACTGGCTTTATGAGACCGGATAAGAGCATAATCAAAGAAATGGTTGCAATAGGGGCATCTCCCTTTGCACGTAATTCTTCCACAAGTGCTATAGTGGTTGTTGTGAATAATATCCTGGCATTGTATGGGGGTGACGTCTCTATTGCAATTTATGGTATCTTTAACCGCATGCTTATGTTTTCTTTTATGCCAATGATAGGACTGCTACAGGGCATGCAGCCAATAATCGGATTTAATTATGGTGCACATAACTTTGAAAGGGTAAGAGAAACGTTGCGCATCTGTGTACTAATTTCATCTGTGATTGCAGTGGCAGCCTTTTTGCTGTTGTTCTTCTTCGGATCCAACCTGTTTTCGATTTTCACAACAGATGCAACCCTTATAAAGGAAGGTACAGATGCTACGAAGATCATGGCCCTTGCTATACCACTGCTTGGTATCCAGTTTGTGAGTGGTGGTATGTATCAGGCACTGGGAAAGGCGCGGCCTTCTTTCATTCTTTCAACAGCAAGGCAAGTGTTTTTGCTTCCCCTTGTACTTGTTTTGCCCTGGTTTTTTGATACTACCGGTGTGTGGATGGCGTTTCCGGTTTCGGATATTATGGCAGTTCTGCTTGCAGTGTATATGTTCATGAAAGAATACAGGTTACTTGAATGGAGGGCTTGGGTTTCCTGAATACTTTCAATTCGCTTTGGCTACATATAAATACGTTCAGAAGGATAGCATCATAGTACAGTGTACAAGAGGGAAAACCAGTGCACCTAAAGGAGTATCAGATATGAGTGAGATTTTGCTTGAAGAACTTGATCATGTGGGGCCGGCAACAGCCCAGAAATTGAATGATGCGGGGTATAATAGTGTGGAAGCAGTTGCAGTTGCTTCTCCCTCCGAACTTGTGGCAACTGCCGAGATTGGTGAATCCACAGCTGCCAAAATCATAAGTGCTGCGCGCAGTGCAGCCGATATAGGTGGTTTCGAAACAGGAGATTTCGTGATGCAGAGGCGCATGGAAGTGGGTAAACTCCGCACAGGTTGCGAAGAATTCGATGAATTGATGGGTGGTGGGATAGAGACCCAATCAATCACCGAGATGTATGGGGAGTTTGGTTCGGGTAAAACCCAGATTGCCCACCAGCTTGCTGTGAATACCCAGTTACCAAGGGAAATGGGCGGACTTGACGGTTCAGTCATAATCATAGACACAGAGAACACTTTTCGGCCTGAACGTATTGAACAGATGGTTGCAGGCCTTTCGCAAAAATTTGAACAGGATTTTGATCCGGCCGAGTTTTTGAAAAATATACATGTAGCCCGGGCTTACAATTCCAATCACCAGATTCTTCTTGTTGATGCAGCAACTGAGATGGCCAACAAACTCAAAAATACGGATAAACCGGTCAGGCTGGTTATTGTGGATTCCCTTACGGCTCACTTCAGGGCAGAGTATGTCGGCAGGGGAACGCTGGCTGACAGGCAGCAGAAACTTAACAAACACCTGCATGACCTGCAACGTTTTGGTGATCTCAACAATGCTTCTGTGATAGTTACCAATCAGGTAATGTCAAAACCGGACGCATTCTTTGGTGATCCAACCCGTCCGATTGGCGGCCACATTCTGGGGCATACTGCCACCTTCAGGCTCTATATACGCAAATCCAAAGGTGATAAAAGGATCGTGAAACTCGTGGATTCGCCCTGCTTGCCCGATGGAGAAGCTATTGCGTGTATTACCACGGATGGCCTCTGTGATGCCTGAAAAAACTATTTTAATCCATAACCATAAGTTCACAGAAAACACAGAGATATAAAAACTCCAAAAGATAAAATATGGGGTACTTGAATATTTTCTGTGTTTTTTATGATCAAACTCTTTTTCTTCTGAATATTAAGTAGATGACTAATATGCAAATATATCCTCCTGCCACAGTAATTCGATAAGAAATATCAAGATTGTAGATATAAAACATTGCTGTTATTGGAATGTAAAGCAAAAATCCGATTACTGCACTCTTGATTAGTGCTATGGCACGATTTTTTTCAGGTACAGTTAATTTATCACTGTTTAGAATGTAGATTCCAGCTATAACAAAGAATACTAACAAACCCGTATCTAACCAATAGTCTACGGGTCCCCAATTCTGTACAACTACTAAATTCGAAATAGTAGCGTCTGCCTTAGAAAAAAAATGCTCTTTAATGTTCATCAGGAAGATGACATAAAGATAATAAAAAAGAAGTCCAAGCAAACCTCCTGTAACTATGAGAAATTTTGCTTGGAATTGTTTTGCGTGCATATTTTATCCTGAAATTCAATTATTCATTTTATGGGTTTCCAACATTGATTGTATCCCATAGAGTGTACGAAGAAATTCTATAGTACTTAGGAACGAATATAGAAGTACTTGAGTATATCACAATAGTGATGTAATCCATTGTGTAAGCATCCCAGTACCAGATACAACCTTCTTCATCTAAAAGAGCATCACTAGAGGTTCCACCAAGCATTAATCCAAGGACTGCTCCTATAGCTGCACCAGGAACACTTCCAAGATATGCACCAATTGATGCTCCTGCTGCTGCAGGTGCCAATTGTGATATTGTGTTAGATGTTGATTGCTTAATATGGTGATGTTTAAGATCGTCACCATTAATATAGTAATTTTCCCATACCTCTCCAGTATATATGCTGTAACTAGGATGTGGGTATTTGACTCCAGAGCCTTTTACAAAATAAACATCATCCCATATGTAAGACGTAGATCTTATAGATGCTGTTGTTACTTGTTCACTTTGAATAAAATCTGAAGTTTCCTTTTGAGAAAGCATTTCTTTCGTATCATCTGGGTTCAATGGATTATATTTTGTGAAATAGCTTTCACTTTTTTTGTCATTACAAATGACATCGACTTTGAATTCATTTGATAACTCTGCAACTTCAAATTTAAGAATATCCTTTTCGCTAGTGTTTATATCTTCTATTTCCATTATTCCTTCTGTGAAATTTTCGTTTGAATTTAGAGATATTAACACATTTCCTACTTGGACAATGTTTGACGTCTTTGTCATCTCTATTACTTGAATATCTGGTCGATCTTCTATTACAACGTCAATTTTATTGTTATTCAAAGAAGGACCAGTATTTTCTCTTGCACTTACAGTAGGTAAACAAACTGAGCTCAACATTAGCAAAGCCATGAAAAGCGCTATAATGTTATTTCCTTTACTTGTCTTCATTTAATTTCCTCATTCATTTGATCAATTCATTCAAAAGCAAAGCTATGCCTGCAATCTTAATCTCAAACATAACCCTGCTTTATTCGATGAGTTCAGCCATCATTCTCCGATAACTGATTTCCACTCCCAAACATCTTAGAGATGTTACACCATACTATACGACGGTACAATATAAAAATCTTCTAACCAAATCATCCAACTGAAAAGAAACAGTTTGATGATATGGTCAGAAAATTTATATCTTATATGTTTCAAATGAAAATTCAAATTATTATTGGAGAATTTTTATTATGAGGAAAATTGGACTATTGTTGATGATGCTGATACTTTCAGTATCTTTTGCTGGAGCTACAACCAGTCAGGATGGTGGATATACTATCGTTCCTGTCAAGTCAGACAGCAACATAACACCCAGATGGGTTAGCGATACAATTACACAGGGAGAAACAAACTGGCATAGCAAGTCAGTCAGTTCTTATACACCTTCTCTTCACATAGATTTGAACTGGGGTGACACAAGCGATTCACTCAGGCTAAAAGCTTACAATCCAAGTAACCAGCTGGTTGGGACATTCTATGATAGTTCTGACGGTGTCATTGATGGAAGAATTAATATTGAAATTAGAAAATCCGGAGGGATTGACTCCGGAACCTGGCACTATCTGGTTTATGGATACCATGTTACAGGTACGGAAGACCATCATATTTAAAAAATATTTTAAGTACATATGAATAAATTACTGTTTGTATTTTTATTTCTCATACTTGTTTGCAATCCCACATTTGCCGTTGCAAATGAATATGAAGTTGTCCCATATACAGGTCCGGAAAGAGGGATGTATGAAGGAGGTGGTGCCGACACCACTCTTTCTTTCTATGAGCTCCCGTTGTCTCTTCAAATCGTTTATATTTCCGGGTTGTTGGGTGTCTCGATAGTTTTTTACAAATTCTTACCTTTGTTTTTGGGAAGAATAAAACGAAAATGTACTAATCCCAACAGAGATCAAATTCTTAGCTACATAGTAGACAATCCCGGAAACACAATAGCTGATATTGAAAAAGACCTTGGATTGAACAGAAGTAGCATTCGTCATCATGTGAGGATGCTTCATTTGTACGACAAAATAAGTATTGTAAAAAAATGTAAGTTCACACTTCTTTTTGAAAATTCAGATAATTATTCAGAAACCGAACAGAAAATTGCATTTGCTATGCGGAATAGTACAAGAAAATCAATATTGACGTCCATAGTTCAAAATCCAGGGATAACTAATCAGGAAATCACTGAGGCTTTTGACATCGATAAAAGTACTGTGCATTGGCATATCAGTGATATGTATAATGAGGGACTTATAGATTTTGATAATGATGGAAAATTCAAAAGATATTTCCTTAAACCATCAATAGAAAAAAATGTAGAAAAAGTTCTAATGTTGTCAGTAATTGAAATCTAATCAATTAATAGTGTACCAGAGGAAAAATAATTTCATCCATTTCTATGATCAAACCAATCCACTTTTCAGTAACTGTTTTACAGGTGTCCCCCAACCTTTCGTGACACTTCCGAATCCAATGTCGGGTTTTCCGTCATTTACGTTCCAATGAAAGTGAAATGGAAGATATGGACAGGCTTTGCGGTGAAGCAGTTGTCTGTATTACCACGGATAGCCTCTGTGATGCCTGAGAATAATTATTTACCAGACAATCCTATTACCTATAATGAAATTTAAAGCACTTGCAATTGACATTGACGGCACAATCACTTACAGTGACCGCCGTCTTCATTTTATGGCTGCTGAGTCTCTTCGAAATATGGATGTTCCAGTGATCCTTGCAACCGGAAACATTCTCTGTTATGCTTCAGCAACTTCTAAGCTTATAGGACTTGGAGAGAGAGTCATTTCAGAAAACGGAGGGGTAGTCTCTGATGGATTTGACACCAAACCTTATATATCCGACAGTATAGAAGACTGTGAAAAGGCGTTTTCTTACCTCTCTACTCGCTTTGATTTAATCCGGCTTGACAGTGACCTGCGCAAAACAGAAATCGCCCTGAGACGAAATATCGAGGCAGAGATTTTGCAATCCAGTCTTGAGAAGGCAGGTTTTACCATGGAAGTTATTGACACAAAGTTTGCCCTGCATATAAAAAGCAAAAAGGTCAATAAGGGCACAGGGCTCGAAAAAATGGCCTCCCTTATGGATCTGGATGTTTCGGATTTTGTTGCAATCGGCGACTCCGCAAATGACCGGGAAATGCTTGAGTTAGCAGGTTACGGGATAGCGGTATCCAATGCAGATCCGGAATTGAAGTTGATTGCGGATCATGTGACCTCCATGTCCTTCGGGGAAGGTACTGTGGAGGCCCTGCAAATATTATGCCGGAGAGGCTTCTTTTAATCCAGATTGGTGGCTATCTGTTTATCCACAACAATATAATCCTTGATTGAGCGCACTGCTTTGAAGGGTATCTTCAAAAACTGGCCATCGGTAACATATTTAGATGTATCAAGCCCAATGTCGGGTTTGACCATCAGGTCTTCAAGCTTACCGGTTTTGACTTCCATTACTATATTGTCGAGTATACCAATTTCTGTTCCGTCTGTTGTCATGACCTGTTTATTGGATAGGTTCTTTGCAAATACCTTTGGCATTTTCATAACCTCCTTTTCAAATATATCCTGCAAATGATCCTGCATCTGTCTTGCGGATTGATCCGCCCTTTAATTTTTCCTGAACCCGGTTGTAGAAGTCGATCATGTCCTCATTGACCGTCGGTTTTACTTTCTCCATAGCTGAAAGGAAATGCCTTTTGCTTACCCTTTCATTATCGAAATTTTCTCTCAGGGACAACATTGCTGCCTCCCTGCATATGGATTCTATATCTGATCCCACATAGCCTTCAGTCATTGTGGCAAGTTCCTTTATGTCAACATCACTATCCAGGGGTATACCCATTGTGTGAATTTGGAATATTTTTTCCCTGCCATCTGCAGGGGCGGCTCCTACCATTACAAGCCTGTCAAATCTTCCTGATCGCAGTAATGCCGGATCAATAAGGTCAGGCCTGTTGGTGGCCGCAATGACAACCACCTCATTCAGGGGTTCGAGTCCATCCATCTCGGTCAGCATCTGATTGACAACCTGTTCGGAAACCCGGCTGCCCACATCACTGCCACCCTGTCTTGTCGAAGAGATAGCATCGATCTCGTCAAAGAAGATTATACAGGGCGCAACCTGTCGCGCTTTCTTGAAAGTATCACGAATTGCTTTTTCAGATTCCCCGACATATTTGGACAATATCTGGGGTCCCTTGACACTGATGAAATTGGCATTGGCTTCGTTTGCCACAGCTTTGGCAAGCAGAGTTTTCCCTGTTCCAGGAGGCCCATATAATAGAATTCCTGTGGGAGGTTTTATTCCCATCTGGCTGATTTTATCGGGCCATTTAAGCGGCCATTCGACTGCTTCGCTGATATCCTGTCTGGCCAGGTCCAGCCCGCCAACATCATCCCAACCCACAGACGGTATCTCGACCATAACTTCCCTCATTGCCGAGGGCTCAATTTCCTTCAGGGCTTCCTCGAAGTCATCGGGTGTGACTTCCAGTTTATCGAGTATTTCCTGTGGAATTTCCTCTTCGTCGAGATTGATGTCAGGAAGCAATCTCCTCAGTGCCCGCATGGATGCTTCCTGTACAAGGGCTAACAGGTCGGCTCCCACAAAACCCTGGGTATATTCTGCCAGATGTTCAAAATATTCCTCATCGATATTTTCGTTCAATGGCATTCCGCGGGTGTGTATCTGGAGAATTTCAAGCCGGTCCTCACTATCGGGAACTCCGATCTCGATTTCCCTGTCAAATCTGCCCGGGCGGCGCAGGGCCGGGTCAATAGAATCAAGCCTGTTTGTGGCTGCAATTACAACTACCTGCTTACGTTCATCCATCCCGTCCATAAGGGTGAGAAGCTGGGCAACGATCCTTCTCTCAACTTCTCCGGTAACTTCCTCCCTTGTTGGGGCTATGGAATCGATTTCGTCAACAAATATTATTGAAGGGGCATTCTCCGCAGCTTCATCAAATATTTTTCGCAGCCTTTCCTCACTTTCCCCGTAATATTTACCCATTATTTCCGGGCCGGCAATGTTGATGAAATAGGCGTTAGATTCACTGGCAACTGCTCTGGCAATCAGGGTTTTCCCTGTGCCGGGTGGTCCATAGAGAATAACACCTTTTGGTGGGTCTATATTAAGACGCAGGAAGAGTTCGTGATGTTTCAACGGAAGTTCTATCATTTCACGTACCCGTTGAATTTCGGTTCTAAGCCCGCCGATATCTTCGTAGTTGATACTTCTGGCAGCTCCCTCATAACCCACTACAGGCTTCTGCTGGAGATGGATCTCAGTATTTTCATTTATGATAATTATACCGTCAGATGGCTCGGTTTCTACAGCTATTAGGGGGATAGCCTGACTACCCGGGGTGGTTTGACCCATGGAACTGATTATAGGAATAATGTCACCTTTTACAAGGGCACGTTTTAGAATGTTATGTTTAATCACTGCACTTGTGTTGTCACCAAACTCCATGACTATTCCTTCAGGAGGTGCAAGGAGGACCTTTTCCGCGGGTATTGGCTCTGCCTTACTAAGTGTTATCCTCTCGCCAATTCCCACTTCTGCATTCTGTCGTGTATAACCATCTATACGGGCAATTCCCTGTCCCCAATCCTGTCTGTCAGCACGCCATACTTTTGCTGTAGTTTGGCGCTTTCCTTCGATGAGGACAATGTCTCCGGGGGAAAGCTGCAGGCTCAGGAGGGTACTTGGATCAAGCCGTATTATACCCCTGCCAAAATCGATAGGATGTGCCTTCTCCACTTTTATCTGTAACTCTTCCATTTAGTTCATCCCGAAAATATGTTGTACTGATATGTCTATCTTATTAAATTCCCAAATGATATATATTTATGGTACTGCCCCTGTTTTTCCTTCTTGCAAAGGTTTGATATAGGGGAAGTGTATTTATTAATTTGTGCCTTCTAGAAAGGCTAACTTAAATAAGGATGTGTATTAGTTTGTTCGAACGTGTTGAATCAAGTGCTCCGGTAGAAGCTGGAGAAACCTACGATGTTGTGATTGAAGATATTGCCAAGAAAGGCGATGGAATTGCCCGTGTTGACGGTTTTGTCATTTTTGTACCCGAAACAGAAGTGGGAGATGAACTTTCAATAAAAGTAACCAAAGTCCTTTCGAAATTCGCTTTTGGAGAAGTAGTCTGAAATTTCTATTTCTCAAACCGACAGGTAAATCCCTGTCATCTATTTTTTACCCTGTCTTTATCAAAGTAATGTTTCAGTGTTTTGCCTTTTTTAGCAAACCAATAGAGTTGCATATTTTATTTCATAAAAAAGTACAGGCATGAGCCTGCTTGTAGTTCACTTTTCTTCCCAAATAGCT
Source organism: Methanosarcinaceae archaeon (assembly GCA_041694315.1). Classification (GTDB taxonomy): domain Archaea; phylum Halobacteriota; class Methanosarcinia; order Methanosarcinales; family Methanosarcinaceae; genus Methanohalophilus. The sequence continues at coordinate 9,532 of JASMTL010000203.1, forward strand.
ATGATTTTGTCGATGGCTATATGGGTGTATTTGTTGTCTTTACGTATTGTAAGCACACCGTCTGCACATGCCTCAACGGTTCCTTTAAAGGTATCGGGGCCGCCACAATAGATATCAAGTTCGGTTCCAAGGTAATGTTCTA
>JASMTL010000204.1:0-10286 GCA_041694315.1 Methanosarcinaceae archaeon
TGTGTTTTTAGGGAGATGGTGATTGTGGATTGCCCTTCAGAGGGTGGTATGACATTCACGACTTCAACCGGAGAGCCAACAATATTTTCGACAAGAGCACTTGCAGTCATTCCAGAGTCTACATTGGCCTGTATTACAGCACCCTGCAGGCTTACCTGTAACCAGGAACCCCCTTCAAGATCAAGTCCATAATCGAGGTTGGTATCAAAACCTTCATCTGCCGAATACCAGGGCTGGATTGCAACAAGAGAAAGCAGAATGGCTATTATGAATATACGTACACGCCAGTCACTCAACAGCCCCTTTGGTTTTTCTTCGCTCATGTCTTCACCCCCTTGGGATTCTTATTCACATACCACCTGAGGATGCCCGTATTCAACAGCCAGGTATTCATCAGGTCAGCAAGTAGACCGAATATCAGTACAATGGAAATGTCAGATAAGAGGTTTATCTGTGAGACAGTTGAAGTCAGGACATAAGAATATGTGGAAACAATATACATAACCACTAGCGCTGCAAGGGTCGTGGTGGTCATCGTAATACCTGTATGCATTGCTAGGGATATTTTTTCATTTGCAGATCCGCGCCGTTTGAGTACACGGGTTGTGAGTAAGATATCACTGTCAACAGAGTAACCAATAAGCATCAATAAAGCTGCAACTGTACCAAGGGATAGTTCAATTCCTGTGATATTCATGAATGCAACGGCTATACTGATATCGGAAAGTGCAGAAAGGACCACTGCTACGGAGGGTATGGTGCTGCGGAAGATAAGGAAAACTACTATTGCCATGCCTATAAAGGACAGAACTACAGCCTGGAGAGCCTGTACCTGCAAATCCTTGCCGTAGACAGCTCCTACCTGCCGGATCTCTACGGATGAATACGCAGATGTTATTTTCTTTTCAAGTTCCAGCTGTTCGTCATTGTCCATAGGCCCAAACTGGAGTACTGCCCTTTGTCCGGTTTTACGTACATCGGCCAGAGAATATCCTGAATAATCGACCTCCAGTTTTTCTATCGGGTCGTCTGTCTGGAAGGAAATCATTGTTCCGCCCTTAAATTCCATACCCAGGTTCACAGGGGACCCGGATGTGGAATACACAAATACCATAATCAGTAAGGCTATTGCAAACACCGCAAGAGGTATAGTTACAAGTTGCCTCTCATTATGGTTTTTAATGAAGTTTTCAAGTTTATCAATAAACAGCGCCATAAATTGTATGCTCCGATAACATAGACTCAGAAGTCAAATTACACTTTTCCATACTATGAAGTAATATATACTATTTTCTTGTGTTATTGCTTTTTGGTGAATTTTCTCAAGGCCAGATTTCTGGAAAAGAGCTATACATAACTAATATATACTGCCGACAACCCATTTTACAGGCATGCCATACAGACCATCTGTTGACGAATACTTTCTTGAGATCGCTACCGTAATAGCCAAAAGATCCACATGCCTTCGCAACCGGGTGGGAGCGGTTATCGTGCGGGATAAACAAATCCTTTCCACAGGTTACAACGGAGCCCCAAGTAATATGGAACACTGCCTGGATATCGGATGTATCCGGCAAAAAAACAATATCGAATCAGGAACACGTCATGAGAAATGCCGGGCAGTGCATGCCGAACAGAATGCCATAATCCAGGCAGCACTGCACGGAGCTGGAATCGAAGGGGCAACCCTCTACTGTACACACCAACCCTGCATCCTGTGTACCAAAATGATAATCAATGCCCGGATAAAACGAGTGGTTTACCTGACATCATATCCGGATACTGATGCCCTGGATTTCTTTAATGATGCAGGAGTGGAGATAATAAACCTGCCAGTATCAAGACTCCTGGAAGATGCGTAAGGCCTTCTTTATAATATCCATGTTGTCCGGCCGGTAAAGCTGGCGGGCAGATGTTTTTTCCTCGGTAAACAGGGGTATGCCCCGTACAACAACTACCGGATTACCTCCACTCCCTTCTCCCATCAGCAGGTTTGCAGCAGCTGCCACTTCATCGGCAACCGCCTCCTCACTGATCTGCATTTCATAACCGAAAAGGTCCTTTGTACCTCTCCAGTAATAAATGGGTGTAGCATGATACAGCCCTATTGCAACACCTGTCTGACCCAGTCTGAAAGCCCTGCCATTGGTGTCAGTTACCACAACAGCAACCCTGCAACCTGTAATCTCTTCAACTCTCTCTCCTATACTTCTGGCACTGGCATCCGCATCCCGGGGGAGATCGGCAAGTAAATCGTTCTCGACATTGGAATCATCCACTCCCGCATTGATACATACATGTGCCCTGTCGGATTGCACAAGCATTACAGGAGATTCGACAAAACACTCACTGCACCTGTCCAGTACCGCCTCTACAAGCCGTGGGTCTTTATCGTCCTTTTTGCCAATCCCGATTGCCCGATCAGAGGGCGTAATGTCGTCAAGGGAAAACAGTTCATTTTCGGCTTTTGCAATGATGGTAGAAGCAATAACCAGCACATCGCCATCTTCCAGCTCAGCACGCTCACATATCATAGCAGCAATGTCGTCACCAGGTTTTACCAGGGGTATATCATCAACAGTAAAGGCTTCCATCCTCACTTTATTTCAACTCCACAGGAAAATACAGCAGCTCATGAACGTCGGGAGTGCAGAGGGTCGTGGAAACCCATGACTTTAGTCGTGGGAGGAAACGTACCCTCGCCGCCCTTTTCACCTCTTTTACTTTTTATTGTTTTTAAATATGAAATGAAATAAATACTATCAGCCCCTATATTATGTTGAGGAACAAACTGTCCTGATACCCCTTGTGGGAAAGGCACAATCCGACAGGAAGTAAACGGTTGAAGTTCAGGGTAACAGTTTGAACACATTGCTCTTTCGGGCAAGGTGGTTGGTAACAACCCCGTGGAAACGACATTTGAAGCGTCTCGATTGAGTAGGCTGCCACTTTCGTAAGAAAGTCTAACCCGTTGTCCGGGCAGTGTCAACCAGTCATATGCGAAATGAATGTTACTTGTTAACATGATGATTTACCTGCAAGCCCTCGACTTTAGTCGTGGGTAGTTGACATATAATACTAGCCCTATATATTGACCTGCGGCGATGATGAGAGTTACCCCCACTGAGCAAAGTATGAGGACAGAACTTAGCTGATGCCGCAAAAAATGAAACCTCCCTGCAACCTGCAGAGAGGTAATATCACATTTAGCTAATTTATTCGATTGGGATCTTCGGCTTTTCAGCTTCTTTGGTTTTTGGTAATGTGACTGTCAGCACCCCTTCCTCAAGTTTGGCCGTGGCGCCTTCCTCAGTCACAGAAGCCGGCAAAGAGACAGCCCTGGAGAAACTTGAATAACTGCGCTCTTTCTGGAAATAACCTTCTTCCTCCTTCTCTTCTTCCTTCTTGCACGTTGCACTGATCTCAATCATGCCCTCGGATACACTGATGTCCACATCCTTCTTATCGACTCCAGGAAGATCTGTGGTGACAACTACTGAATCATCCTTTTCCTGAACATCCACAAGGGGAACCAGAGTTTCGCCCCCTTTCCACTGTACCGAAGGTAAGAATTCCCTGAAAAGGTCGTTTAGGTAATCCTGCGTCTGTTTTATCTCATCGAATGGATCCCATCTGCTTACTGAAGGTGAATTTTCCCTGCGTATTAATCCTCTTTTCATATTATACCACTCCTGTTATTCCTGTTTTGAAATAACAGACATAATATGTGCATGTACTTCTATAAGAAGATTGCGGTTGCTCAAAGGGATAGCATGGTATGTATCAAGTCACAACCCCTGACAGTTGAAAGAATACCATCTGCTGCTGCATCTTCTGAGTAGGTTTTGACAATATCAGCATCCTTATTGAAAGATGGATAAATCACAAAGGGTACAGGATCGGGCGTATGAGTCCTAACTACAATTGGTGTAGGGTGGTCAGGAAGGACAAGTACGTTACACTCTTCAGACATTTTATCTATTCCTTTAAGGATGGTACCCACAACTTTGGAATCAAAATCCTCGACTGCCTGTATCTTGGCCTCCAGACTACCCATATGTCCCGCTTCATCCGGAGCTTCCACATGGACAAAAACAATGTCATGATCTTTCAGGGATTCAAGAGCATATTCTGCCTTACCTACATAATTTGTATCAAGATATCCGGTAGCTCCGGGAACTTCAATCACGTCCATTCCTCCACAGATACCCAGACCCTTGATAAGATCCACTGCAGATATTACAGCTGCTTTTAGTCCGTACATTTCTTCAAAAGAAGGCATCGAAGGAGCATAGCCCTGACCCCAGAACCATATGGAATTGGCAGGTCTCTTTCCCTCTTCAATGCGTTTTTTATTAACAGGATGCTCGGAAAGAATATCCCAGGATGCCCTTATCAATTCTTCCAGTTTTTCTGCTGAATCCCTCATTGGCATGTGATTTGAGGCCGGGTTCTCAATCACATCATGAGGAGGAGTACAGATAGCCTCCACACCAAATTGGGCAACCATAAGATGGCGATAGCTGATCCCCGGATAAAAATGGACATCTCCACCCAGTTCATCCTCAATTGCCTGCATGAGTTGACTTGCTTCTTCGGTGGAAATATGACCGCCACTGTGATCCAGTATATTACCATTTTCAATTGTTATCAGGTTACAACGAAAAGCAACATCATTTTTATCCAGCTCAATTCCCATACTTGCTGCTTCCAAGGGAGCACGTCCCGAATAATGTTTGGCAGGATCATAACCCAGAATGGACATATTAGCCACATCACTACCTGCGGGCATCCCATCCGGAACATTGGTAGCCAGCCCGTTTATTCCCTCCAGTGCCATACGGTCCATGTTGGGAATATCCGCAGCTTCTAATACAGTTTTGTCTCCCAGTTCCCTAATAGGATAATCTGCCATTCCGTCACCGATTAATACAATATGTTTCATACAAACACCTGCCATCTTTTTAAATACAAAACTGCCAATTATTCATAAGACAATTAAAAATATAATCATACAAGGGTGAGGACTAATGAAATATATACGTTTTGCAACTGCCGTCATTTGTGTATTCATAATCTTCTGTGGTTTTGCCAGTGCTGCAGAAGAAATAGAGGAACAAATCCAGCATGCTGAAATCACGGTGGGAGCAGGAGACAGCATCGTACTGGATCAGGGTTATTCCATCAATGTAATTGATATAAACAGTGAAAATGGAGATTTGCTCATAGAAGTTTACGTTGATGAGAAAAAGGTAGAACAGGGAATTGTCAAAGAAAATAAGCCTTTCAGATATCTGAAGACAATAGAAGATGAGGATGATGAAGAAACTGACTACCTGATATTCAATGTCAGCCTGCAGGATACTGAAGAAAAGGACGGCGAAACATATTCCGAGATCATAATCAAACAGTATATCGATCCAGAAATTGCTCCTGATGACTATTTGATATCGGAAAAATCAGATAAGTCGAACAAGTCGTTGTCCATGATTATCGGAAAAGAAACAGAACTTAAAGAAGATTACACCATCAAGGCAACAGATCTTGACGATAAAACCGTAACTATCACACTTCGTAAAAACGGCAACATTGTAAAAATGACAGAAGACCTTGGTGAGGGGGATGTTTTTGCCTATACACGCAAAAATGGAGATCGTCTGAGGACTATTTTTATGGGAGAAATTGATACAATATTTGAAACTACGGATTCGGATCATGTAATCCTAAAAAAAGTTATTCAAAAAACCGATAAGGTAATGGGGGAAGGACTGGAAATCAAAATAGAAGTCCCTGAAAAAAGTCCGGCAAATGAAAAAGCCATCATAAGTTACACCCTTGATGGTTATGCAGACAAAGTCGAGATCTATGTAGATGGAAATCTCATTGACCAGAGAAAAGAAGTATATGAAGATACCTACGACGCAGTTACCGACAGATTAAGCACCGGGGAGTACAATATCGAGGCAAAAGCAATAACATCCGAAGGAATGGTGGGAACCGAGTCTGCGCTGTTGATTGTGGGGGACATAGCAAAAGAAGGAAGCCTGGAAAATGATGCCGCAGATATCATTGAAAGGGCAGAAAATGTGACTTCAAGTGCATCAGAGGCCGTGGACAAGATCTATGAAACTGCCAATACCCTGGAAAAAACTCCTGCACCTGGCGCATTTTTTGCTATATTCATACTTCTGGGAGCATGGATGTGTTGCAGGAGGAGGTGACAATATTTATATGCGCTTCTTCCCTATAACAGCCAGAATTTTACAAATCATCAATAACGTGATACTAATATGAGATATGTAATGAAATTCGGCGGGACATCCATCGAGAACGGGGAAAAGATCCGCCATGTCGCAGAATTACTGAAAGACTACAGGGGACAGGGACACGAAATCGTGGCAGTGACCTCGGCCCTTGGTGGAGTCACCGACGGGCTGATGGAAATAGGTATTGATGCATCCCATAAAGGCAAGATTTCCCGGGTAAAGGAATTTATGGCAGACCTTGCCAAAAAACACTACGATGCAATTGAGATTGCCATCGATGATGCCAGCATTGCCGATGAAACAATCCGCACGATCGATGCTCTTATCGATGAACTCGAAAAAGCACTCATCGGCATCTGCTATCTGGGGGAACTCTCCCCGCGTTCCATAGATTACATATCCTCCTATGGGGAACGTCTTGCAGCTCCTGTTGTTAGCGGAGCTGTGCAAAGTAAGGGAATTAATTCCAATTCATTTACCGGTGGAGAGGCAGGCATTGTAACCAATAGTGAATATGGTTGTGCCAGACCTTTCGAGAAAACCTATGAAAATGTTGGCAACATCCTGAAAAGGGTCGTTGCAGCATATGTTCCTATAGTTACCGGTTTTATCGCAGAGAATGAAGAAGGAATCATTACCACCCTGGGACGCAGTGGATCTGATTTCACTGCTTCGATTATAGGGGCTGCTATAGAGGCTGACGAGATCTGGTTATGGAAAGAAGTTCACGGCATAATGACCAGTGATCCCCGGATTGTCCCTGATGCACGTCCGATACCCCAGATATCCTATATTGAAGCAATGGAACTATCCTATTTCGGCGCAAAGGTACTTCATCCCCGTACAATTGAACCTGCAATCAAGCATGGAATACCCGTACGGGTGAAAAATACATTTGATCCTGATTTTGAAGGAACATTGATTGTTTCAGACCAGCGACTGCGCAAGGATGTAGTAAAAGCCGTGACCTTGATACGATCGGTAGCCGCAATAAACATCTCAGGGGCCGGTATGGTGGGTGCAATCGGTACAGCCGCCAGGGTATTTTCCACACTTGCCAATGCTGGAGTGAACATTATAATGATAAGTCAGAGTTCCTCGGAAGCAAACATGTCATTCGTTGTGGATGAGGCTCATCTGGAAGATGCTGTAGTTGCCCTGAAATCCGAGATGAACCGGGATGTAATAGGAGAAGTGGCCTGCGATAGGGATATCTGTGTGGTAGCGGTTGTCGGTGCCGGTATGGATGGCATCCCCGGTGTGGCAGGCAGGGTATTCAGCACACTGGGCAGGGAAAAAATAAATGTTATCATGATCAGTCAGGGTTCTTCCCAGCACAACATTTCATTCGTTGTCAGCTCCGATGAAGCTGAAGAGGCAGTACGCCTGTTAAACCATGAGTTTGAACTTGGAAATTAAAACAGAGGGATAAAATGGACAAAAAACTTACCTACGCTGATTCAGGAGTTGACATTCATCAGGAAGAATCCACCATAGGCAATCTCACAGGAGGCATGACCTACAGCAGGGAAGGGTTGGGAGCCCCAATGACATGTATTGGGCATTATGCCGGCCTGATGGATTTTGGAGATTTTGCGCTTGCAATGGCCACCGATGGCGTGGGCTCCAAGGTGCTGATTGCAAATGAGATGAAAAAATGGGACACCGTGGGGATTGACTGTATTGCCATGAATGTCAATGACCTGATTGCCATTGGCGCCGAACCTGTCAGTTTTGTGGATTACTTGGCAATCGAGAAACATTCCGACGAATTCGCACGGCAGATCGGCGAAGGGCTTGCAAAAGGTGCCGAGATTTCCAGAATGTCCATTGTAGGCGGGGAGACCGCAACTCTTCCCGAGATAATCAAAGGATTTGACCTGGCAGGTACATGTCTGGGAATGGTGGACAAGGATGCCATCATTACCGGGGAGAAAGTAACAGAGGGTGACGTGCTTGTGGGTGTTCCCAGTAGCGGGGTCCACAGCAACGGCTATACCCTTGTCAGGAAGATCATTGGGAATTCCGATTATTCCTATCATGACCCCCTGCCCTATGATAGCTCCCGCACCATCGGCGAGGAACTGCTAACCCCCACACGGATATACATGGAAGTGCTCGATGCAATCCATAAGTGCGAGGTACACGGCCTGGCACACATTACCGGCAGCGGCCTGCTGAAGTTGCGCAGGGTAAGCGAACTGGGATTTGATTTCACAGACCCTATCGAGCCACCCGAGATCTTCCGTTTCCTCCAGAAAAAGGGCAATGTCGAGGAACTGGAGATGTACCGCACCTTCAATATGGGGATGGGCTTTCTGCTTATTGTCCCGCCACATGAGGCTAAAAACGTTGCAGAAATAGTCAACGGGAAAATTGTGGGCAGGATTACGGAAAAAGATATCCGTGTAAAAGACCTTATTATTGAATGATCAACATGGCATGTATCAGTGACCTTCCCTATGAGATCCTGCTAAAGGGCGCATCCGTCAAGAAAAGTGAGGAATTCATTCGTGAGAACTGTGACGAGGTCTACCACGTGCCGGGTGGCTATAGCCTGGCCGGAGTTATGCTTAAAGGCGGCAAGACCATACCCATAGGCGTCAAGGGCAATTCTATTTATTTCCAGTACGTCAAACCCTGCAAGGGACTGTTCGTCCTCAAACTGGATGATGCACAGGAAGAAATTGAAAAATTGAGGCAGGGAAATTACCAGTAATTACAATCTGGTATTCTTGCCCTGATCCACCGCACATCCCAGGAAATCCGCAGAAGGGAATTCATGGACAGTCGTGGCAATGATCAAACCCTCACCGAACTCTTTTTTCACCATCACAGCCCGGCCCTGCTCATCTTTAAGAATCACTTCCCCATCGGCCCGTGAGAAGTAACCATCGCATTCCACCGGCTCCTGAGGTTCTCCAATAATACAGGGCATAGAATCATCCACAACCTCCAGCGGGGATTGCATGTGCTCTTCCACATAGGACAGTTCAAAGGGCAGCCATTCATATTCATATTCCGGCATACAGGCCCCGAATACCACAAGCACACCGCCCCTTTTCACAAAATCGGCTATCTTGTCGCCTTTGTTCTCAATACCTTTCTGCACTTTCGTATAGGCCGGATTGGCAAAACCGGTGGGCACCATCAGGCATTTTGACGAGGGTAAAAAAGGAGTGCCCAGCGAATTGCCGTCCACCCGCAGGCATTCATAGCCGTGTTCCTTGAACAGCTTTTCAAAAAGGATGGGAGTATCCCAGAGCAGCATTACGTCGGTCATGTACCACAGCTAGAACATCATCAATAATTAAAATTGTGGTTTTTAACTATACTCAACCATTAGTAATGGCGCCTTATCCGAGTCACCATCATAAGACTCAACTACTCGTTTTCCAGAACCACTGATAATGAATGTCATGGAATTTCCTGAAGACCATCCCGGCCTATCAACTATTTCCTGAACAACACCGGAAATATCGGGAGATACAAGTGATTCTCCTACTGAGGGAGCTGGAACATTATTCCATTGGACATAGTAGGTCGTCTTTGCCCTACCCGTTATATCATCATCACTATTACTGAACTCGGGAGAATTGTCGATGTCATGGGCATAGATATTCAAATCTGTATCCCCATTTTCATATTCGTCCACAGTGAAAACAAGGTTGACACTTTCAATTGTGCTTCCCTGAGGAATAGCGACATTCCTAAATCGGACTCCAACTTCTTGATCCCCACGGTGCCATCCCGCATACCAATTATAACTTAAATCAAGATAGGTTTTATATAAAAGAATATCTCCATTTGAAATACTCTCTTCAGCATCATCTTTTGAAGCACTTACCCTATAGGAATCGGATGGATTGAAACGGTCATAGAGGTGCTGAACATCCCCCTGATTGAGAGAGTAATTGTAAATTGAAACTTCATCAATCATACCATCGAAATCTCCCGCCGATAAATCAGTAGAGCCACCAATTATCAAAGCTTCTCCCGAATTTTTGGCAGAAATACTTT
>JASMTL010000205.1:0-8283 GCA_041694315.1 Methanosarcinaceae archaeon
AAACCGCCTACATGTTTGCTGATATAACGGTGGCATTGCAGGAAGTGGCCGTAAAACTCGGTGTTGAGGACAACATTGTCAATTTCGCAAATCTTGATACGGAGCTTGGGTTACCCCGGGTACGCCAGCATGCAGAACATATTCTTGCAGACATGCATGATAACGTAAAAATAGATGAAATAATCGGCGGACTGGATGAATATCCCATTGCAGGCCAGCAGGTCAGGCAACTTATAAAATCAAAATACAAAGATTTCGATTTTGCCGTGATCGCCGGTGTACCCCATGCAATACCAATGGAAGCGCTTGAAGGCATGGAACTTATATCTATCACTAATGGACCCAGACAGGTTCATCCCCTGAAAGATATGGGGCATAAACATGTGCTTGTGGAGATAGACCTCCATCCAAAAACACTGGGTGTGACAAATATTGTGGAATCTGAATTCGGAGCCACATTAAGGCAACTTGCCAGGGAGGAGTGAAATGAATCCACAGAAAAGGATTGCAATCTACGGTAAAGGCGGCATCGGGAAATCAAGTACTGCATCCAATGTAGCCGCTGCGTGTGCCGATGAGGGCTATAATGTCATGATCATCGGATGTGACCCCAAGAGCGATTCATCCATAACCCTCCTGGGAGGAAAACGTATCCCCACTATCCTGGATCTACTCAGGGAGGGTATGGAAATAGAAGAGGAAGACGACGTGGTTTTTGAGGGATACAAGGGAGTGAAGTGTGTAGAGGTCGGTGGACCCGAACCGGGTATAGGTTGTGCCGGCAGGGGAATCATTGTTGCAATCCAAAAACTCAAGAAGATATCCCAATCCATGAAAGAAATGGACCTTATCATTTATGATGTGCCCGGGGATATCGTATGTGGCGGATTTGTCGCCCCGATCAGGAAAGGACTGGTCAATGAGGCCTATGTCCTTACATCCGGGGAATACATGCCCCTGTATGCAGCCAACAACATTTGCAAGGGATTGTCCCGTATAAATACGAAACTTAGCGGTGTAATCTGCAACTCACGCAGTGTCAGTCGGGAAGAGGAGATAGTTAGCAGATTTGCAAATGAAATTGGAAGTGACCTGGTGGCCTTTATACCAAAGGAGCAGATCGTTCAGGACTGCGAAAGGGATGGCTATTCCGTGCTTGAAAAGGCAGGGGATACTGATATAGCCGAAGTGTATCGCACCCTTGCAAGAAATATAATGGCCAGCGATTGTGCGGTCGATCCCGGGGCACTGACAGATGAGCGGCTCAGGGAACTTACCCGGTAAGGAATTGTATGTCCGATCAAAATCTTATGGAGATGCCCCGTCTGCTGATATCCGCAGATCGTTCTTCTTCCGGTAAAACAACAATTGTTGCCGGAATGCTGGCAGCCCTTACTGCAAGGGGATACAGGGTACAGCCTTTCAAGGTCGGCCTGGACTACATCGATCCGAGTTATCATTCTGAAATCACTGGTCGTAATGCCCGCAATATTGACGGCTACCTCATGGATGAGGAAGGAATTCGTGATGTGTTCACCCATGGATGTGAAACTGACAAGAAGGCAGATGTTGCCATCATCGAAGGCGTAAGGGGTCTCTATGAAGGCTTTGATAGTTTCACCGACACTGGAAGTACTGCCCAGATAGCAAAAATACTCAAATGTCCGGTAGTGCTGATAATCAATGCCCGCAGTATCACACGTTCAGCCGCAGCCCTTGTAAAAGGTTACACCTCTTTTGATGAAAATATAAACATTGCAGGAGTAATCCTGAATAATATCGGAAATCCCCGCCATGCAAAAAAGGCCAGTGAAGCCATTGAGCACTACACCGGGATTCCCGTACTTGGAACCATCCGCAGGGATAATGCAATGCAGATATCCATGCGCCACCTCGGACTGATTCCGGCTCTTGAAGGACGCAGACGTATCAGTGACCTGGACCAACGAATCGGAACTATCCGGGACAGGGTGGACGAGGGGGTGGATATTGCAGAGATACTTAAAATTGCAAACTCTGCAGAACCTGTCGAAAAACCTCCAAGGAGCATGTTCACATCCCGTGACATAAACGGAAAAAGGCCTAAAATCGGTGTGGCACTTGACGAGGCATTCAATTTTTATTATTATGATAACATCGAATTGCTCCAGCTGGCAGGTGCAGACCTGGAATATTTCAGCCCGGTCCATGATGGTAAGTTACCGGATGTTGATGGATTGTATATCGGAGGAGGATATCCCGAACTTTTTGCCCCCCAGCTTCAGGACAATGAATCCCTGCGCCGGGAGATTCGGGAAGCATCCAGATCAGGAATGCCCATTTATGCAGAATGTGGTGGGCTTATGTACCTGACAGAGAAACTCACCACCGGCGTAAAAGGAAAAGGCACATACCATATGGCAGAAATGCCCGAAGCCACAACCGAAATGGTGGGAGCATTACCCGGCCACACCCTTATGGGACATACACGTGTGGTTAGTTACAATAACGGTCAAATCGTAAAGGATGCGATCATAGGCAGAAAGGGTAATACATTCAGGGGCCATGAATTCCACCACTCCGAGATAAGGGACATCCCGGATAGCACGGATTTTGCCATTAAACTTTCCCGGGGCATCGGAATCAAAGGTGAATGGGACGGGATGACAGTAGAAAATACACTGGGATCGTATGCACATCTGGAAGGCGTTTCCTACCGTGAATTTGCCAGGTCCTTTGTGGATTCTATACTGAAGTAAAACCAACCTATAAATAAAAGCAAATCTCATTGTGCCATCGCTATTTACTGTATACCGGGTGCTCGGCTTGATTGGAAAATTGAAAGAAGACAGGGTTGTTGCCGGCAAAGAGGCAATTGAAGAGATATATAAAACCAGTTATTACGGCAGACCCAAAAAAGACAATTTAATACTCACCCTGGTTGAAGCAGCACACCTGCTTTACCGTAAGAAACTCGAGATCGAAAAAGAAGGCAAATCACTTGGATTTGAAGAGTATTTCAAGATTGCATCCCTGTTAAACCCAAATTTTGAACTCAAATATATTGTGTATAAGGACCTTCGAGAGCGTGGGTTTTACGTTCAGCCTGGAGTTGCGGATTTCAGGGTATATCCACGGGGTGGCAAACCCGGAAAATCCTCATCCAGAAGTTATGTATATGTTCATTCGGAAAGAGTTGCCCTTCCTCTGTCCGTTCTTTTGAAAAATCTGGAATCAGCCTGTAACGTGCACAAACATCTCATAATTGCAGTTGTGGACGAGGAAAGCGACATTACCTATTATGAAGTGCAGGAATCAGACCCTGCAGGTAATATGGAACAGCTGTATCCTTCACTGCATACTCCTGCAACTATGCTTGAGGATCGTGTCATTGTCTGGGATGGTGAAGCTTCCGGTAAACTGTACGAAAATGGTTTTTATGGAAAACCCCTGGATCAAAAAAGGCTACAATTGTCCCTTGTAGAGGGGGCTTTCCTGCTAAAGAACAACATAATTGAAGTAACCACACGAAAGGATGACAACAAACTCAATTTTGATGAATTCTGCGAAAGGGCCACGCATATAGAGCCTCTTTTCCAGAGGAAATACAGGGTATATGAAGACCTCAGGACCCGGAAACTCGTACCTAAAACCGGATTCAAGTTCGGTACACATTTCAGGATCTACAGCGAAGTGAAGTCCCCATCAGAGATTGCCCACTCCGAATACCTGGCCCATTCGATTGGTACACAGCATGAATTTTCCCTGCCGGTTATGTCAAGGGCAATCCGGCTAGCCAACAGTGTGCGTAAAAAAATGCTCTTTGCAATAGAAGCCGATGAAATACGTCATATTGATATTACACGTGTGAAAATGTAAAGACCCAAAAACACAGGCAAATAAAAAAGACGAGCTTATTTCAATCCCGGGAACAACTCAAGCGAAGGTATAAGATGAGAAATGAAAAGGATACAAAAATAGCAATCGCCCTGCTTTTTATAGCAATACTTGCAGTTGCAATTACCTATGCCCTGTATCCCTATATTGAAGCTTTTTTTGCTGCCCTGATTATTTATGTAATAATGAAACCCGCGCATGATTTACTGACAAAAAGGCTGAAAATCAATAACCGGGTTGCCTCCATTGTATTGATCGTGCTATCTATTGTAATTATAATAATTCCCCTGTACTACCTGATAATCCTTCTATCCCAGCAGGTAGGTATGGTACTGGAAATTGTAACAGCAAATATGGATATTATCTACGGGTATTTGCAAAAAATAAATGAACTGGTTCCGGCTCTGGACCTGGAACAGAAAGCATCGGATCTCGTCACAACAATTGGGGGATTCGTAAGCCAGCTTGTGCTGGAAACCATTCAGAACCTGGGAAACCAGCTTATCGGCCTGATTATAATGGTTTTCCTGTTGTACTACCTGTTTACCACGGATGATAAGACACTTAAGGACCTGACTTCCAATATAATCCCTTTCAGTGACAGCAACAAGGATAAATTGATTGGGGAAATGAAGAATATCATCCATTCCACAATAATAGCCACTTTCTTCATAGCAGCCGTGCAGGGCGGATTACTTGCATTCACCTTTTATCTGCTTGACATCCAGGGAGCAATACTATGGGGATTCGTCACACTGATTCTTTCAATAATGCCTGTTGTAGGTGCCCCTCTTGTATGGGGCCCGGCAATTATTTTCAAAGTAATCGAAGGAGATTTGTTTGCTGCAGGTGTCATTTTTATAGCAGGAATGGTAATCAGCAACATAGATAATTTCCTGCGTCCTTATATTCAGGATAAGGTAGGTGCAATCCATCCCTTTGTTTCCCTGTTGGGAATTTTCATAGGAATATACCTATTCGGACTGGTTGGTATCGTAGTTGGGCCACTGGTTCTTTCTTCCTTCCTGCTGATGTTAAGAATGTTCTATGAGGATTACATCAAAACCTGATATTCAATAACTGTTGACTTTTTTCCTGATGCCCCTGAACATCTGTCCTACCACATATTGAGGAGGTATCAACTTACCCCCGGGTTTTACACGCCCTGCTTTTATCGCAGAGAGGACGGAATCCACCGATTCATCCTCTACATCGATGTCAGTATAGGACCTGCCAACCATACATGGCTCATGAGCATCACTGCCTCCTACTTGCGGCAATCCCAGCCTTTCGGCAACTATCTTTGCCCTTGTATTGGCATAAGGGGTTAAACAACGAGAATTGAAAACTTCAACTGCATCCACATCCAGACCTTTCAGATGCCCGATCCCATGAGAGGTTTTTTTGTAGGGATGAGGTATGATTACAACCGCTCCCAGTTTACGTGCAGATTCAATCGTGGAAAATACATCCATTCCCGCAGGCACACCTTCCGCTGCACCCAGCACAAGCACATGGCCTTCAGCAGAACTTACTTCCTGACCAGGGATTACCAGTATGTCCGAAGCAATTTCTGCTGCACGCCTGGCACAGGCAAAACCACCTTCAACATTGTCATGATCACATATAGCAACCCCATCAATACCGTTTTTTTTAGCCCATTCCAGAATGGAATCAAATTGAGAATTACTATCTTTTGAGAAACAGGAGTGCACATGGAGATCGATCAACATACAATAAAGGCTATGCAATTTGAATTTATAAATCTTTGGAGGCGGGATCGACTGTGTTACCTGAACTTAACCTTTTTTCGAGAGACCTGGCTTTACGATAAACCTCATTCCTGGCCTCCACATCCATAACAATATTATTACCATAATTTATACTGTGCACGATTCCTTCCTCAAAAAGCCAGGATACAGCAGACATGCTCTCACCTGACATAGGCAACTCCAGGGTAAACTGTTTCCATTCAGGCAGATGGGAATAAATAATGTCCTTGAGTTCATCCAGTCCTTCACCGGTCTTTGCAGAGACCACCACTGGATTGGGAGCCAGGTAGGCAATCGATTTGAGCCGGGAGCTGAGTTCTTCGGAAGAAAGCCTGTCAGCCTTGTTGATAGCGGTGATTATTGTGGCTTTTTCGAGCTGTTCCCAGAATATTTCATGGGATACTGCGAGTTTCTTCCTTATAACATCCACCGGCTCACTGATATCCACCACAAGCAGGATGATGTCCGCCCTGAATACATCTTCCAGGGTCGAACGGAATGCATCCACAAGAAAGTGAGGGAGATCTTCTATAAATCCCACCGTATCCGTGAGCAGGGTCCATCGGCCATTAATATTCAGATATCTTGTGGTGGGAGAAAGAGTGGTAAAAAGCATATTTTCCACCTCCACATTTTCATCTACAAGGGTGCGGAATAATGTGCTTTTTCCCGCATTTGTATAACCTGCAAGGCATACCAGGGAAAAACCTTCTGAATGTCGGTAATCACGCAGGTTTTCACTATCCCTTTGACCTGTGCTGAGTTCTTTTTTAATGCGGCTGATACGTTTCTTGATATCCTGCTCATAGGAGTCCTCATAACCCCCCATCCCCATGAAACCGGGCCGCTCTTCCATTTTTAGCAGGGATACGATTTTCCTGGCTCTGGGAAGTTCATATTCCAGCCGGGCAAGTTCAACCTGCATACGGGAACGTCGTGTGGTAGCCCGGGTTGCAAAAATTTCCAGGATCAATTGAAACTTGTCTATTACCTCGCATTTGCACATCTCGGACAGGTTATAAACCTGGGTTACGGAGAGTGGATTATAAAATATTATTTTTGCAGGTTTTTGTGACAGGGCCAGCTCTGCAACCTCTTGTGCCTTACCTTTCCCTATCTGGTATTGCCTGTCAGGATAACGGGTCTGGGTCACTTCCCGGACTACATTATAATTTCCAGCCCTGGCAAGTTCCCTTAATTCAGCGAGTTTGCGCTTGTTTTCCGACTCACTGCAACGGGGGATTCTCCTCTGTACAAGAATTACATCTTTCATATGGTTTAACTCTGGATTATGAAAATATAGTTTATAGATTATCCTTGATTAGTTCCCATGATTTGGGATCAAGAAGTAAATTGCGACTGCTAAGGGATATATGGTGAGCGATTTCGATACCCATCCTTTCACTCAGGGATTCGGGATATTTGAACGATGCGGTAAACATACTGTTTGAAAGCCATTCAGGCTGATTGAAAAGGTCCCCTTCCTCTGCCACTATGGTAATCCCTACCATTCCTTCAACTGTTCTTTCAATCATCTGTACAACATCCACAACCTCGGGTGGGTTGTCACTCACAAATGGTTTGATATTTACACCATGTATCTGTTTCACATGCCCTCCTGACACCGAAAGGGATACAGCGGCACATACCATTAGGTATCTAGAATTATGCCGATGCCGCCCTGATATATCTACAGCAATTATCCTTTTCATTTTTAAATTCCCGGTTATTTGAAGTATTCCGCCCTTAGTAAGATTTTTAGTAATAAAATATTTGTCTTTTTAGTATGCAGACCTTGAAGAAGATTTTTAAACATAAGTTAGATCGTTGTAGGGATAGGAGAAAAAATGCATTGTACCTTTTATTGTCTTGGATGACATGAAAAATAAGTAATTTAGTCCCATTTTTTTGCTGTCCACTACCATTGATGAGCCGTGAGGAGGACTTCCTCATATTGGGAATTATTGAATAAAAAAACAATTGATCTGGAAGGGTCCTGTATCCATATTTCAGTACTTAGCTAATTAGAGCATCTGAACTTAACAACACCTCCCGTTAGATTTATATGCGGCGAAAGCGCCGCCATATGTCATTTCTACCATTCAGTTCAAGGACCTGTGAGAAGGTCGAATTAAGACCAAAACACTGTATTGATACCATTCTTAAACCATTTTTCGATAATATCGGCATCAAGATAAACGGTCAACTCAGCTCCAAAGATCTATTTTACACTGCCATATGTATGGCAGTGGATAAAAGTTCAGTTCATTCTGCATCAAAACACTATCAAGAGATTCCATGTGAGACATCTTTGAGATATCATCTCA
Organism: Methanosarcinaceae archaeon; assembly: GCA_041694315.1. GTDB lineage: Archaea > Halobacteriota > Methanosarcinia > Methanosarcinales > Methanosarcinaceae > Methanohalophilus. The sequence goes on from JASMTL010000205.1 coordinate 7,976, forward strand.
GGAAACTAAGTCTTGAAGAACTTATCCAGGCAAATCAAAGTATTCTGCTTCACAGTTCTGTCAGTACTCTAAAACCAGAGAAAAAGTATGAGTTTGCTATCGAATCATCTTACAGGATGAGAAATATTGTTAAACCAAGGACATCAACAAAAGATGTAACTTTCAGATATTTCTTTACAATATTATCGTTCCTGCTCAGAAATGTATGGATATATCTCCAGAAAAAGCATTTTACAATCGTAAAACCAGGTCCAATAACCATTGATGAAGACAAGTTCAGGTTTGCCAGATTTATTTTGTTTGTTGAA
>JASMTL010000206.1:0-12174 GCA_041694315.1 Methanosarcinaceae archaeon
TCCCCGTACAATTGAAGGAGGACACACCCTATTCTTTTTCAGGGACAATGAGGGAGAAGAAATGGAGTGTGCCGCTTTTGAGCCCACAAAAAACTTCCGGGAACTAATTCGCAAACTTATCCCGGGAGATCATATCACACTACATGGAAGTGTCAAGAATAAAACACTGAATATTGAAAAAATTGATGTGATAGAACTTGAGGAAAAATACAGGAAGGTCAACCCCCTGTGCCCTAAATGTGGGAAGAGTATGAAATCTGCCGGCAAGGGACAGGGATATCGATGCAGGCGTTGCAAAACACAGGCAGATACAGCCACAAGGTCCAAAGTTGAAAGGGGGATCAAAACCGGGATGTATGAGGTCCCCCCCTGTGCCCGCAGGCATCTTTCAATGCCTCTGGTGCGGAAAAGAGGAAAGGATACCCACCCTTCAAGGTAATTCAGGTCCTTATATCTGCAAGGTCTGCTACAGGAGGCAGCATTCGTTTGTGGAGATTGGAATCTACACGCTGGAGAAGCTGGTCCAGCCCGGACTCTGAGACACCACATTCAAAAGCCACTGCACTGGCCTCCTCTCCTGCAAGCATTTTTACCAATATGCTATCTATTGTAGCATAGGAATGCCCCAATTCCTTTTCATCTGTCTGACCTTCCCAGAGAGCGGCTGAGGGGGATTTGTCAATGATTCCACCGGGAACACCTGTTATTTTAGCCATCTGGAAAACTTCAGTTTTATAGAGGTCCCCGATTGGTTCGAAGTCCACCCCACCGTCGCCATACTTGGTATAGTAACCTAACAGGATTTCGGTCTTGTTGCCCGTACCTGCCACAAGCCTGCTGCCAAGATTAGCATAATAGTAAAGAATGGACATCCTGATCCTGGCTTTCAGATTCCCGTTAACGTATTTGTTAGCAGGATCAGATCCTGGCATATTTGCCAGATACGTTTGAACGATTCCCCCGATGTCAATGGTCCTGAATTCAATACCTAGCCCATTGGCCACCGTGGTTGCATCCAGTACATCTTCAGGCGGAGTTACATTCAGTTCAGGCAGATGCAATCCCAATACATTCTCAGCCCCAAGGGCTTCCACTACCAGATGTGCCACAAGTGCAGAATCCACTCCACCGCTGATACCTACAACACAACCGGTTACACCGGCATCCTCACATTTCTCGCCAATGAAATCCACTATTCTATTCTTTGCCTGCAGAATGTCCATCTATATCCACCTGAGATGACATTATTTGGACGGATTGTATTAATACATTTATGCAGGAAAGAATGAGACTTAAATAAAATAAAAGATATATTTTGAATGAATATATAAGGAGTATCTAATGCAACAAGTCACCACCCACATCCAGGGCCTCGACAGCATACTCAAGGGAGGTTGGAATTGTCCTTCTTCAACCCTTATAGCCGGTGTTGCAGGCAGCGGAAAGACCACATTTGCATTACAGGCATTATGTGAAAGCGCAAGAGGAGGGAAAGTTTGCCTGTATGTTACTTCGGTCAATGAACCTGCCACAGTCGTGAACAATTTTGTATCAAGGCTGAGTCATTATGAGGTATCCCGGATCTCCAGAGGAAACATACACCAGATCTCTATTGATATCAAGACCCTCGATCGGGGAATATATTCCTTCATGTGGAATCTCGAGGATTCCATTGAAAAAATCAAACCTGAAATCATCGTTATTGATCCCATTACAATCATAGGATGCAGTTTCGATAATAATACCAGAAGAAGATTCTACTATGAATTTTTCAAAAGGATGAAAAAATGGAATTCACTGGTACTTGTTACCGGAGAAATGTCCGACAAGGAAATTGAAGAAAGTACACTGGGATATGTAACAGATGGAATAATACATCTTACAAACAAAGAAGAAAGACAGCAGCGAAATCGCTATCTTGAAGTGCTGAAACTGCGGGGACAGGAATACATCCCGGGCAAACACAGTTTTTCCATAACCAGTGAGGGAATAACAGTACTTCCCTGGCAGTACAGGACATCCCAGCGCGAAGAAAGCAAGCTAATTGAAACGGGACTCTGCGGGCTGGACTATATGCTTTGTGGGGGCCTGAGAGCAGGTTCGACAAATTATATCGGGGGCCCCACCGGCACAGGTAAAACCCTGATGGGTATCCGATACATAAAAAAGGGAGCTGAGCAGGATGAAAGGGGCATCATCGTTTCATTTGATGAAACAAAAAATGACATCCTGAATCGTGCTGAATCCGCAGGAATGGAACTTGAAAAAGATATTCATGCAGGAAATATCGAAATATTACAACTCTCCTCAAATGATTTTGCCAGGCATTTCCACGAAATCCAGCAGACGGTAGAAAAAGTCAATGCGACAAGGATTTTTGTTGATGACGTGGAAAAACATATGAAAACCATGGAAGGGACTGACTTTATTCAGCACCTGGTAGCAAAATACAAAAATGCAAATATCACACTCCTGACGACAGGAACCATATCATCCGGACTTCCAATGATTGGTGAAGCCGGCAAGAAATTGCACTCTGACAGCACCATAGCAACCTGTTATGTAGCGGACAAATTGCATTTGAAAAAGGGCCTCATTGTCCTCAAGAACTTCAATTCTAAACATAAGAAAGAAATCCATGAAATCAATATTGGTGAAAATGGGCTGGAAATTAAAGGAATCTTGCCTCTTACCGATATAATATCCTGAAGATGCAGGTTTAATTTTAATAATCCTTAAACATATCTAACCCCATGAAAATTTACATCGCAGACACCGGCGTTTTCATCAACCGTAAGGGCAGGGACCGCCAGCTTGTTACAGTGCCCTCAGTAATCGATGAAACAAAGGCTAGATACACAAGCATGGAAATGTTGATTGCCCTTGAAACGGGGGCAAAAATAGAGCAACCAGATCCTGTATTTAGGGAAAAAATTGTGGACAGGGCAGAAGGCACAGGTGATATTGAAGAACTTTCCGGGACTGATATCGATGTGCTGGCAAAAGCTCTGGAATATGGGAAAAATGCTGTCCTCATGACAGATGATTATGCTGTGCAGAATGTGGCTAGCATGCTTGGTATAAAGATAGAGCCCATATCCCAATCCAGAATAAAGGATAAAATAATCTGGGGGAAAAAATGCACCGGCTGCATGAAAAGATTTGACAATGGTGAAGAATGTCCCATCTGTGGGTCCCCCCTCAAGAAGATACGTAAAAGAAAGATATAATATTATAAAGGATGTATAGGAAAATAGACAGCATAAAACAACACATGGGGATTAAATGAAGAATATAGAAGAACTTATACAAAAAGCAGCCGAACTGCAAGCCAATGGTCTTGTTACCGGCCAGATCGCAAATGAACTTAATGTTTCCAGGGATACGGTCACATGGCTTCTCATGCGGGGTAAAAGAGGTGCGGAGGCCCCTGCACCCAAGGATATCTCTGTAAACTGGAGTGCCATAGGTAAAAACTCCTTCCGCCTGCGTTATATTTCACAGGCCCTGTGTGACATGGTGCTCGAATCCCTTGATGAGAATGACCAGATGGCAGACATGGTCGTGGGAATCGGATTAAGTGGTGTACCCATGGCCACCATGATTGCCGAGGAGCTGGGTGCCGATTTTTCCATATTCCACGGTTATGACAGCCAGAAAGAGAGAAATAAAAATACAGGAATTTTCAGCAGGAATTTCGGGCATGTAGAAGGAAAGAACTGCATTATTGTGGATGATGTGGTCTCATCTGGCTCAACCATTACCGATGTAATTGAACAGATAAAGAAAAGCGGATCCAACCCGGTTGCAATCGCAGTCATTATTGACAAGAAAAATTCGGAAACAATCAGTGGAGTCCCCGTGAACTCACTTATCAAACTGGCAAGGGTGGATTAAGGGAGATATTAAATCTCCGTATCCACTTCATACTTGCCTATTTTTTCCACGAGTTTGGAGAGTACCTTTTTACGCATCCCTCCCACGAACTTGATGCTTCCGACAACAAGATGCCCACCGCCATTCACACCTCCACCTACAATTTCCTCACGGAGCTGCCTGACAATTTCAGGAATATTCATCTTGACCCCACGGGATCGTATGACTGCAAAGTCCGGCCCGTAACCGATGGTCACAATCGGTTTACCTTCATTTTTCCTGCAGATTTTGTCATGAACTTCCCCGGAGGTCTTACCCGGTGCAGGGAACGTGAATTTGTGAGCATAGTTCTCCACATCAAGCACATTCATGATAGCCCCATTGGGCAGTTGCTGTGATTTGACATTGGGCATACATGCCTCAAGTTGCTCATCCATCATAGCTCTTGCCTGTTCACACAGCAGACTTACAAGTTGTTTATGCCTGGTGGAGTCACCAAAATTGAGAAGGTCGTTTATAATTCCCCTTCCACTGTTGAATTTTAACCAGTAAGCTTCAAAATCAAGGGCCAGGGCAATATCCTGCAGATCTTCCAGGGAATAGCTGGAAGAGACGAGATCAATATACTGATAGGCCTCATCGGATTCTGAACGATCACCCACAGCAGCGATTGCAGGGAGATGTTGTATCTGTTCTGTGACGTCAGGATTGATCATCCGTGCGACCTCTGTGGAAAGCATACCGGCAGTCTGACCGAAATCCCCACCCACATGAGCAGGGTTTACATGGGCCAGCAGGTAATCATCAACGACCTCATCAGGATTATGATGGTCCACAACCACCATATCAATCCCATATATCAATGCCTGTCTCATCGCGGGTACGTCTTCCTCCGTGGAACCATTATCCACCATCACAACAAGAGGCAGTTTCTGGTCATGCCTTTCCGCATCTTCAAGAGCAAAGGAAATGTCCTTGGTCACATCCATGATCTCATAAAAGGGGGCTTTTGAAGGAGAACGTTTGTAGAAATAGTATTCTCCATCCTGACCGTTGACTTCACGAATAAGAGGCAGGATTGCCTTTTCAATGGCCACACCGGCAGTCATGCCATCAGCATCAGCATGGTGGCGCAACAAAATCGGGCGTGATCTGAGAATGGCTTTTTTGATAATTCGGGCAACATCTTTCATCGCAGGACGAAGGTCTTCAAGAATCTTGCTTTTGGCAAGGAATTCTATATCATAAGGTTCTGCCCTCTGGTCAAGTATACGGTCTATGCGTTGTCTGACGGTCTGTTCTCTTTCACCTTTGAGCTGCTTCATACTCTTAACTTCAAGCTGCAGATCCTCTCCCCTGAGGTTGACCTCACCCGTAAGAGATACTACCATATCCGAATCAATGTCCGGATATGCCCGCTCCCCTGCACTTTCAAAGGCTGCACAGGGAATTATCCCGCCTTCATCAGAAATTACGAAAATGGTGGGACCACCGGTTTGTTTGATCTGGAGCACCTCTCCTTCAATACGCACAAGCTTACCCACATAATCCTTTAATTCAGACGAGATACGCACCGGCATTTCCTTTTCAACTTCTACGATCTTATGCTCGCCAACACTTCGTGGTAGCAGGTCCATTTTCCCATCGGATCGAATCTCATTTATCTCTACAACAAGCCTTTCTCCGGGTTCAAGTTTGGCCTTTATGTTGCTTGAATGGATCAATCCGCGCAGATTGGAATTCAGGTTCACAAAAGCCCCGAATGATGCCAGATTGTTTACCTCTGCCTGGTAATATTTCCCTACAGAAAGCTCGTTCATGTCACAGGAGTCGTCCAGCATATGGACCACCTTTACCTCATTGCATGATTTGCATATCTCGCGTCCGTCTATCAGGTGGTCGATAGATTTACCGCATATGTCACATCTATAAAGAAACCCTTCTCCTCCACAAAAAGGACATGGATCCTTTATTTCAACTTCCCCGCTGCCACCGCATTTTTCACATACGGAACTTCCTTTGAGGAAACTATTTACATCTTTTTCTGAAAGTTCCATAAGATTCATTGATTTTGGTTTCCCGGAGCCCTTGCATTCGGGACATTTCTGTATTGAGGACTCACGGGCACCAGTTCCGCCACATTCACTGCATTTTTCTTTCATTGTATCTGTGTTGCTGATTGACCTGCTTGTTTATGTAGGTTGCTGCAAAGAGAGGATACTATTTAGCATTTTTAAACTATCTACTTGTAGAGAATTACAGTAGCAACATATCCACCTGTTTCAACCATCCAACCATCCCACCAATAACTTTTAGAAGTATTGTATACAAAGTATCATTAAGGGAGAGTTTAGCATGGTAGAACAATATATAATTCCTGCATTAATCGTATTAGTAATAATCCTGTCCCAATCCATCAAAGTGGTAAAGGAATATGAGCGAGTGGTCATCTTCAGGTTGGGCAGATTTAGTGGAGTAAAGGGGCCAGGTGTGTTTTTCATAATCCCCATTATCGATACTGCGGTCAAGGTAGATTTGCGTATCGTAACAATAGATGTCCCGAAACAGGCCGTTATCACCTATGATAATGTAACAGTGGCAGTGGATGCCGTCGTCTACTACAAAGTCCTCAAACCCGAATCAGCAGTTACTGAAGTAGAGGATTACAAGTATGCAACTGCAATGCTGGCACAAACAACCCTGCGTGATGTAGTCGGCCGAATCGAACTTGATGAAGTTCTTTCGGGAAGAGAAGAGGTAAATAAGGACATACAGGAGATGCTGGATATTTCCACCGACCCGTGGGGAATCAAGGTCACCTCGGTTACCCTGAGGGATGTAAGTGTTGATGAAAAGATGCTCAGGGCCATTGCCCAGCAGGCTGAGGCCGAACGTGAAAAACGGTCACGTATTATCCTTGCAGATGGAGAGTACAAAGCTGCCCAGAAATTGCTTGACGCCGCCAAGCTCTATCAGGAAGTACCAACTACAATAAAACTGAGGGAGTTGCAGACCATAGCTGAGGTTGCCAGGGAAGGCAACACGATTGTAGTCACCAACACCTCTGACAGTGGAGATATAGCGGCTCTGACCGAAGCTTTCACTGCAAAGAACAAATGAGGGTGATCCATGAGGATCAAAACCCTTTTTCTTTTTGCATTTTTTTTACTGACTGTTACACTATCAACTGCCAGCTGTGAAAAAGTACTGGTACTGGAGATGTCGGATTCCATCACACCCGTATCCGATGATATGGTTAACAATGCACTGGAAATTGCTGAAACTGAGGATTATGAGGCACTTGTAATCACCCTGAATACCCCGGGAGGGGGGCTGCAGGAAACCCTGAATATAATAGAAAGCATTGATGCATCGCCTGTGCCTGTAATTGGCTATGTATATCCGGAAGGAACAAAAGCATGGTCTGCCGGCACGCTGATACTCATCAGCACCGATATAGCTGCCATGGCACCATTCACTGTGATAGGTTCGGCCCAGCCTGTACAGGCATCCCCTGCAGGTGGTTCAGAGCCCATCAATGATTCAAAGATAATAAATGCCATCGTTGCCCTGTCCAAGGAAAAAGCAAGCAAGCATGACAGGAATGTGACCGCTGCAGAGTTATTCATCACCGAGAACTTGAACCTCAACGCTGAAAAAGCAAAGGAAAGCAATGTTATTGAATATATTGCAGAAGACCTCCCCCATCTGCTTGAACAGATAGACGGGATGACTGTCAAGGAAAAACAGCTCAACACATCGGGGGCAGAAATTGTCAATTATGAGCCAAATCTGAGCCTGTATCTTATGAATATAATATCAAATCCCATTATATCTTCCCTGTTGTTGATGATAGGGATATACGCCATTGTCCTGGGAATTTCCAGCCCGGGTGCAGGAGCGGAAATTTTCGGTGCTATTCTTATAACCCTGGGCTTGATTGGCATGGGATTTGATGTCAATATAGCAGCCCTGTTCCTGATTGGTGTGGGGGTGGTCCTGCTTATTCTCGAATTGCAGGCACCGGGATTTGGCATATTTGGTATTGCAGGAATAGTGTGCCTGATAGCAGGCAGTATATTCCTGGTACCCATGGATTTCCCGCGCTGGTACACACCTGCAGATGTACAGAGGAGTATGATGTTCTATATTGTAATACCCACGATAATAATCGGATTGTTCTTTGCCTTTGCCATATACAAAGTGGTACAGGCAAAAGGGCGCAAGCCAATTATTGGTGAAGAAATGAGCGGTGAAATTGCCGAAACGATAGATCCTATATCCGAAGGTAACCCGGGTTATGTACGGTATAGCGGAGAATACTGGAAAGCCCGCTCAGAAGAAACCATCGACCGGGAAGAAAAAGTGGAAATACTGGGAAAGGATGGACCCGTACTCATTGTCCGCAAAATCAAGGGGAAGTAATCACTGCTTCCCCAACATCTCCACTAGACGTCTCTTTTTGGATATTGCCTCTTCAGCCGCCCTGTCAACCGCTTTGCTCATTGCCTCAAAATCAGCAGGAGTTGTATCTCCGACCATCTTCTTAATTGGCGTATAGGCAGATTCACGGAAGCGTGGCGTGAAGTCCCGGCGCTGTCCGTCAATAACAAGCTCGGCACCTTGTCCTTCTTCAACATAGCCAACTGTTGCAATATCGACACCGGCATTTTGAACGGTTTCAAGAATTTCCTGCTCATGTTCAGGAGGTACTATTAAGAGGAGGGAATCCAGGGATACACCCAGATAATCTATATTGAGACTTTCAAGCATCCCGAAGACCCGGGGATTTACGAGCCGACGTATATTTTCCTCTTCAAAGACAAGTTTGACCCCTGCAGTCCTTGAAATTTCCCTGGCATCACCGCGCACCCCGCCATTGGTAACATCGGTCATGGCATGTACTTTTTTATCCAGGTCTTTTTCAAGGAGTGCCTCACATGCCTGGAGGAACTTGATATTAATGGTCTCATCCACCACATCATGCATCCCGTAATAGAGAGCGGTTGTAGAAATTGTTCCACCACCTGCACCTTCGGTCATGAGAATCACATCCCCGATTTCGGCCCTTTCCCTTGCAGTCATCGAAGAAGCAACACCCACAGCACCGACACCACCGGTCATTCGATCTCCGATCACCATATCCCCTCCAATACGCAGGGTACTTCCGGTCACAAGAGGGATATCTGTGAGTTCCGATACTGTGGTGATACCTGCTACATGATCAAATATCTTTGCTACATCCCCGTCATCGGCCACATGGATATCCGAAAGCAGGGCAAGGGGTCTGGATCCCATTACATAAACATCCCTTAAAGAAGCCCTAGCCACATGGAAACCGGCAAGGAAAGGAAAATCGCTTAATCTGGAGTGAATACCATCGATTGTGACTATGAGATAATCTCCTCCCTCCATCTGCACAGCTCCGGAGTCATCCAGATGGGTACTGTCCACTGCAGCTTTGGTGCTGCCTATTACCTCGGCAATTTTTTCATGGGCATAGAAATCACCGGTGCCCCTGGAACCCACACCGAACTGACCCATGGTCACTCCTGAAGTAATCGGGGATAGTATGTCGCCCTTTACATCCAGAGTTGCCCTGGCTTCTTCAACGGCCGCTTTTGCAAGTGCAATAGCATGCTGTCTGTCGGTGTCCTTTATTTCCATGATACGTTCTGCAAGTTTTTCGGCAATCCCGTCTTCTCCACGAAGCAGGGCATGCCTGGCATAGCCTTCAATATCCATGATTAATCCTCAGCACATTTTAACAAAATTACTCAATATCCTCAACCCAACTTCACCGCTCTTCTCCGGATGGAACTGGGTCCCTATTACATTGCCTTCTTCATTAACAACGGATGCAGCAAACTGCACACCATATTCACAGGAAGCGAGAGTATGATCATCGTCAGTACTCACATAATAGGAATGTACAAAATAGACATAGGAATCATTTTCGATGCCCTCATAGATAGGATGTTGCTGTGTCATATTAATGGAATTCCATCCCATATGTGGAACTTTAAGTTTACTATGGGGAAAACGAACAACACTGCCGGGAATGAAACCCAGCCCGTCCCGCATGCCTCCTTCCTCGGAATTTGTCATAAGCATCTGGTGACCCAGACAAATGCCAAGCAGGGGTTTGCCTGATTCGACATAATCGTAAAGAACATCCAGGAAAGGCTCGATGTTGCTCATGGCATCACTGAATGCCCCTACACCGGGCAGTACGACCCCATCACTGTTCTCGATATCTGAGGGGTCTATTGAGATATTTACAGAAGATTTGGCATGTTCCAGCCCTTTCTGGACACTCCTGAGATTGCCAAGGCCATAATCAATGATGGTTATTTGTTTCATGTCAGATAAAAAAGGGTTTTGATACATCAATGTATCGAACAATGCTCACCAGCATAACCCCTCGTACTCCACATCCTCCAGTTCTTCAGGATCTAAAAGATAGCGCCCGTCAACCAGAAGTTTCCTGTCCATCGAATCAAATTCAGTGTTAAGTTTTCTGAACTCGTCCCATTCGGTCATTAACAGACAGGCCTGTGCACCCTCAAGAGCTTCCTGTGCACTGGATGCATAGGTGATGTCGGGAAAGACCTTTTTCATGTTATCGGTGGCAAGGGGATCATAGGCATGAATATCCGCCCCTTTTTCCAGCAATTTCCTGATAACGGGGATCGAACGGGATTCACGTATATCATCGGTATCGTTCTTGAAAGCCAGGCCCAGCACGGCAATCTTTTTATCTTTAATATCCGGTAGTTTGTCCTCGAGGATCTCAACCATCTGGAGAGGTTGCAGTTCATTGACCTCAATTACTGATTCCAGCAGGGAAGGATAATAATCCAGGTCCTTTGCACTTCCGATCAGGGCACGGACATCTTTGGGGAAACATGAACCACCAAAACCCGCCCCACTATTCAAAAAAGCCGGATTGATACGGAAATCCCTGCCTACCGCATCCATAACCTCATAGGTATCAATACCCAGGCGTTTGCAGATGTTGCCCACCTCGTTGGCAAAAGATATCTTGGTTGCCAGAAAAGCATTATTCACGTACTTGATCATCTCTGCTGTACGTATATTTACACTGGTTACCTCACAATCAATATCCCTGTAAAGATCGGACACGATGGAATCAGAACGTCTGTCAAGGGAGCCTACCACTATTTTATCGGGATTCAGGAAATCATGCACAGCTCGGCCTTCACGCAGGAATTCAGGATTCATGGCAAGCCCAAGGGTATCCCCCGCCTTACGTCCGGAATAGTCCTCCAGAATGGCACGAACTGCCCCTTCTGTCGTACCGGGCACAACCGTACTTTTCACCACTACGGTATGATAAGCATTTTTGGACCCAATTGATTCCCCAAGACTCTTACTTGCAGCGGCGACTATCGAAAGATCAATCTCACCGTTATCTGAGGAAGGTGTGCCCACACAAATAAAAGATACATCGGTATTCTGTACAGCATAATCATAATCAGAAGTGGCAATCAGGCGTTTGCCCACATGCTTGTTCATAAGCTCTTCCAGTCCTGCTTCCCAAACAGGAGGATAACCATCATTGATTTGCCTTACTTTTTCTTCATCAATGTCTATACATATCACTTCATGACCAAGTTCAGCAAAACAGGCTGCTGTAACCGAACCCACATAACCTGAACCTACAATAGAGACTCTCATAACTATAACTCCTGGCTGTGTAAATTGTTGGCAATTCTATATTAGGATGATGGTTTGCCGGGTAAAAAAGACACGAAGATGAATCAAAAAAGAGGGGATTGATATGATCCCCTGATTTACAGGCCTGCCCTGTCAACAAGTAAATCAGCTACCTGTTGGGCACTGGTAAACGGGAAATCGCTTTCCTTGAGCAAGCCGCCTGCTTCGCCGGCGGTAATCTCTACATCCCCGGATTTGCAGGTTGTGTCCGCCCCTGCAGGAAAAGCTGCCAGGAGGGCTTCAGGAGTTTTTATCGGAAACGGTGCATTCTCAAGGGCGCCTTTAATCTGAGCGCGTATATCTTCTTTTACAGACATTGTATATCACCAATTATCAAAAGGGAGTATATTAATATATACTTGATCGTCAGTAAAATGTATTAAAAGCATATTTGTACATAAAAATAACCTTACATAGGAATGTAAATAACATGCATGACAGGAAAAAACAAAGCAACCACCCTCCAGACCATCAGGAACTTGACGAAATTAGACAGGAAATCACTTCCATGAGGAAGGAATTCAACCGTTTCCTCGAAAATTCCAACCGCAATATTGT
>JASMTL010000207.1:0-2581 GCA_041694315.1 Methanosarcinaceae archaeon
GTGCAGGAAAATTTCAGGGAACTGGGAAAAATGAAAATTGTCCCTGCGGAACTTGTCCATGTTACCTTGAAATTCCTGGGCGAAGTTGATGAAGGCAAAATTGCAGATATAGAACAATCACTTGAAAATATTTCTTGTGAGCCTTTCCAATGCCTTATAAAAGGGGCAGGGGTGTTCCCCAATGTCAGAAAACCGCGTGTATTATGGCTTGGTACCGAAGGTAATTTTGACCCTTTGCATAAGCAGGTTGAATACTACCTTGAAAAAGAAGGTTTTGAACCCGATAAACGCGAATTTACCGCTCATGCAACGTTTGCACGAATAAAATATATTCCTCGCTCCAATATGGGGCAATTTGCCAGGAAGGTTGAGGAAATGAAGGATGTCGAATTCGGGAAATTTACGGTTGATAATTTCAGGCTGAAAAAAAGTATATTGACGCCAGAAGGCCCTGTATATGGAACCCTCCGGCAGTTCAATCTTTAAGTTATTCGTATTTAGCAAACCCACTGGACTTGGTAATCTCTTTCTCACTGTCTATAAGGAGACATTCCACTCCTTCCAGTTTTTCTATCATTTCGAGTCCATTTTCTTCTTCCATCACAAAAATGGCAGTCGCAAGTGCATCTGCCTCCAGGGCTGTAGGGGCTATTATAGTTGCACTCATCAGGTGTGAAACCGGGTAGCCTGTGCGAGGATCTGCGATATGTGATTTGCTGGCGGATTTATTGTAGTAACGTTCGTAGTTACCGCTTGTCGCAACGGCTATGTTGTGGGCCTGGATTGTTGTTATTGGTTTTGCGTTCTTTTCAGGATCCTGCAATCCAACTGTCCATTTTTGCCCATCGGGTTTTTCTCCTATATACCGTCCGTCTCCACCGGCATTGACAAATCCGTTGTCAATTCCGTTTTCCTGCAGGCTCATGATTGCCCTGTCAACGGCATATCCCTTGGCGATTCCTCCAAGAACGATTCCCATATTCTGTCCAATGGTTATATTATTGCCTTTTATGGTAATATTCGAGGAGTTTACGAGGGTAAGCGTGTTGTTTATTTCTTTTTCGTTGGGGGGGATATTGGGTTTATCAGGTCCGAATTTGCTTGCCCACAGGTCCAGTATGGGTTTTATAGTTATGTCAAATGCCCCGTCGCTGGTCTGTGAATAGTAGATCCCCCGTTCAATTACGTATATTAGGTCATCACTGGCATTTTTGATTTCTTTGTGCTCATTGAGAATGTAAACCTCACTGCTGCTGTTATAGGAATCAAGCAGGCTGGATACCCTTTTCATTTCCATGAAAGCATCTTCAATGCTGTTGTATGCATGTATTTCATTGTTATCCACAACAGTTATTGTGACACTTGTATCCATCAGCACTCTGGTCTGGCTATATGTATGGTATCCTTCAGAATTGTCTTCGGAGGCGGATTGCACGTATGCAAATCCGACAGTTGTAATGATTATTAATGTTAGAATTAACAGGTATTTCGGCTTCATGCGAAGGGAAATGAGGTGTTTTATTTTAAACTTAATTCGAAATCTATAAATATATTCAATTGGTCAGTTCTGCTTTAATAATAACGAATCACGATTATGTCATCATTCCTGCTTTATGATTGCATACTCGCCACAATGGCAGAGTCTAATGTGAAAGCAGGTTACATAGAAGGAATATATTGTTGCCTGAATGGCTCAAACGGTATTATGGCCAATATCCGAAGAAATTACAAAATTATAATGTGTGATCTTTATGGCAAATTTGAAAGCAAGTCTTGTTGCGGTCTCATTTATCGTCCTTGTATTCGCAGGGATAAACCTGTATCTGGGATACAGTGGAAACGATCTTCTTGCACAGCACTATATGACAGATGGTGAATGGACGGATTCAAGTTGTGGGGGTTGTCATATGGGTGTGTATGAAGAAGTTGCCAATTCCTCTCATGTACAGAGGGACATCGCCCAGTGGAAACCTTTAACCAATTATGATGTCGATGTCCAGGGAGAAGAACAGTGGGTCAAAGAATATGGTCGCTATCATCCGGGAGGGGGCGAACTGAAAGAATACGGCGTTGATATCGATTGTATGACCTGCCATGAACAATATGGCTTGTATGATGCCGGGGCAAGAGCCAATGCTTTCGAATCAGGTAATTTCTCCGCGGCCAACGATGCTGCCATGGAAGATGCCATTCCTGTAGTCCAGCAGGACCCGCTACATATGGCTACCTATACTCTTGATGTGGTAACACCTCTGCCAATACTCATAGCTTTCCATGACGCTGTGAACGCAGCTCCGACCAAGACCTCCTGCATAGACAGCTGTCATGAAAAGAATGTCGAAACCACTGCTGTAATGTGGGCTTCAGAAGATTATCATAAATATGACGTGCATGCTGAAGTCAACTGTGTGGAATGTCACACTACAGAAGAACACAACATTGCAGGAAGCGATTTTAATGAATCTGAAGCCACAGAAGAGGATGCAGAAAAAGAGGTGTCTGTGCATGGTGAATTACCTGCCATGAAGAGCTGTGAAGATGCAGCTTGTCATGAAGGCATCTCCCATGGTCCGATAGCAGA